>JAVROZ010000030.1:0-3498 GCA_032162485.1 Mycobacterium sp. | reverse complement strand
CGGTGAGCACGTACTCAGAACGGGTGCGCTGCCCCGGCTCTTGATACGGCTGTTTTTGCAGCAGTCCGGCGTCCACCAGTTGCCTCAGCCGTTTTGCGGCGATCTGTTCGGTGACTCCGGCGCGGCGCGCCAACTCGTCAAAACGTCGCCCACCGAAGAAGGCCTCGCGAAGCAACACCATCGCCGAATGGGTACCGATCAGTTGCAGCGCATGTTCCATCGGACACCAGTCCGCCGCGATCCACCGATCCCGATCAGCGAGCCGTCCCGACAACTTCATAGTCAGCCACCCAGTCGTGTTCTGCCGCAGCGCATTACGGGTTTATGATCAGGCAGCTGCTGGTTGCGGTCGCCAGGAGCTTGCCCGAACTGCTGGTCAGGGTCGCTTCGGCAAGGGCGGTGCGCCGACCCAGGTGCGTCACGGTGCCGGTACACCGGACCGGGCCGGTGTCGACGCTGATCGGCCCGAGGAACCGCACCGAAAGATCGAGACTGGTGTAGCCGACGCCGGCCGGCAGCTTGCTATGGACGGCGCAGGCCGCGGCGGAGTCCAGCAACGTGGCGTACACCCCGCCGTGGACCGAGCCGATCGGGTTGTAGTGACTTTCTGAGGGCGTCATGGTGAATACCGCCGTACCCGGTTCGACCGATTCCAGTCGCGCACCCAACGTTTGCATTATCGGCGGTGGCGGCAGCTCCCCGTCGACCATGGCCTGCAGAAAGTCCAAACCGCTGCGGCCACGGGCCGCCTGTGCCGTGACGGCGGGGTCTGCCCACTCGATGATCCGAGTGCGCTCGATACCGGTTGTCTCGCAAATTGTTTCGCTCACAGCAACGGCGCCCTTCGCTCTGGTCCAGTTACGACACGTCGCTTCCATGCTTACCCCTGACTAGTCTTCAGTCAAGTCAGCATACTGTCGCCTCGGTCACACCTGGCTATTCCCTCGTCGTCATGGCGGCACGTTCGAGGTCGAGCAATTGCTCACCGTGCCGTTCCTCCTCGTACGCCGCGCGGCCGCCGCGCAAGCCGAACAACCGCTTGGAGATGAGCAGGTACAGCACCGCGGCCACGTTGATCGTGAGGGTCACCACGCGAGTCATTGTGACGCCCTTGATCAGGTCATATATCTCCAAAGGCAGGAAGACCGAAGTGGCCACCACCGCGAGGTACTCTCCCCAGCGCTTCAGCAGCCACAGGCCGACACCTTCGACAACCTGCAGCGCGGCATAGGCGCCGAGCAGGCAGGTGATCAGGGCCAGCGTGGAAGGTTTTGCCGCCAACGCCTTCTCCAATTCATGAACGGCCGTCATCTGGTCGACCTTGAATCCGGCCGCCCGGAAGACCGGCAGGTCCCGGTCCAGGGTGGCCTGAATGGCTCCGCGGGAACCGCGAAACGTCCATACCGCCCACGCGGCGAGCCCGAGCACCACGGCGCGCAGCAGGCGTTCAACGCCGAGCGCACGAATGATGATCGCCTGACGCAACGCCTTGCCACGCGTGATCATCGGCGCGTCTTCGGGACGGCCACGTCCGTGCGGCTCGCCGAGAGCGAAGTCGCCGCAACGCAGGCAGCGCCACACCTCGCCCAGTTCGGTCTTCGCGCTGAGCCGCTCCGCCAGCGCCTCGTCATCCGGCGCATAGGTGGCATGACCTGCGAGTGCGCAGGTAACCAACTCCCACCGGTTTACGGCGCGGTTCTGGTTCTTGGTCACTGACGCTCCTTCAGGGGCCGGTTCGACGCCGGGATGCGCCGATCATTCAACGCGAGCAGCAAACCGCGCAAGCTGACGCGCGCACACCTGTCAGAACCTGGCGGCGCCGCGCGGTCGGGTGGCTTCGGGACTCACCGCGCTCAGCAGGCCGGTGAGATCGGTGATGGGGTTGTCGTCGAGGCGTTCGACCGCGTCGACGATCTCGGCACGAAGCCCCTCGTCGCAGAACGGCTCGGCCAACCAGTGAAACTTCTCCACCACACGGTCCCACGACAGCGGCTGGGTCGGTGACCCTTCGTAATCGGACTGCTGGTGACCGAATTCCCGCCCGTCGTGGGTCTGCACGCGCACGCGGGCCGCCGTGCGCAGCGGGTAGTCCGCGGTGAGGTCGGCAGCCGGTGTGACCTCGACCCTGGCAAGCAACTCCTGGACGTCGGCGCGCCGGACCCGTTGGTTCTCCAGCTGTTCGGGGCCCACGCCGCCGTCGAGAAGCGCCACCGCACACAGATATTTGAGGTTGTAGTCGGCCTGCTCTTTGGTGGAGGGTCGGTCTTTATTGCCGTACGCTCCGCCACCGGCGAAGTCGTAGGCGCCCTGGAACACCTCGAGGATTACCGCCGCAACGTCCGTGCCGTTCAGATCGTTTGCGCCACGGACTGCCAGCACGGCGTCGATGACCACCTGACCATGGATCAGTGCGCAATACTGCTTCAGGTAAGTCTGCTCGACCGCGGTGAGTCCCCGGTTGGCGGTGTGCAAATCGATTGGTTGGCCGAAGAGCTGCGCCAGTCCGTGTGGGCCGTCGAAGAGCGTCCGCGGACCGGTGACGCCGCGGCTGGCCAACATCGTTGCGTAGACCGCGCGCATCCCGGTCATGGCCGGCGAGATCCCCTTCCAGTTGGAGACCGGTTCGGCGTGCACCGTGGCGAGCGAGACGTTGTCGGCCGCCGAGGCGGCGATGGCGTTGGCGGTCTGTTGGTCATCAAGCCCAAGCAGTTTGGCCGAACCCGCCGCCACCGACATTGCCAGCTGCAGTGCGTGGTTGAGGCCCCGGGCCATGACCGGGACTTCGGCGCTGAACCGGCACTGGACCTCGTAGGCAATCGCAAGGGCGAGCAGGAAGTCCGCGCCGGAGGCGTTGCGGTGCTCGGCGACGGCAAGGATGGCGCCGAAGTTGTCCGCCGGGTGGCAGAGGCCGCCGACGGTCAGGTAGGTGTCGAGCAGGTCTGGGTAGCGGACCAGCACGGTGTTGAAGAAGGCGGCCTGATCCACCGATGCGCGCCCGCCGCCCACCAGCGTCGCGGTGGTCCGTCCACTGAATTCTTCGGCCTGGGCGCGGATCGCCGGGACGAGCTCGCCGTCCAGCGCGCCAACCGCACAGGCGATGCTGTCAAGTACGTTGCGTTTCAACATCTTTCTGGCCTGCTCGGCCAGATCAGCCTGCTGCGCACCGGCGACGAAGCCAGCCAGGTCGTCCACAACGTAGTTCGCTGCCACGTTCGCTGCCACAAGGTGAGCTTAGGGCGCGCTAGCCGTTCGAGATCAGCGCCGCTTCCTCGACCAATCGTTCGCCGATCGACCGGATTCGCCGAGCGGTGAGGGCACGAAGAGGATGCAGCGCGATGATGAGCGCAACTTCCTGGCGGTGGTCGAACACCGGAGCGGCGATGGTGGCCACCGGCCGCTTTTCGCCGTCGGCATCATCGTCGAAAAGGAAGCCGCTGATCGTGAATTCGGCAAGCAACTGGTCCATGATCTGGCGAACCGGGGCGGGAACTTCGTCAC
>JAVROZ010000029.1:0-4074 GCA_032162485.1 Mycobacterium sp. | reverse complement strand
TTATTACTCAAAGCCATCAGCACGGGCCACCCGGTCTTAACAAGATCGTCCATATGGCGCAACAGCAGCAGGCCATGGAAGGTGTTCTTGCCGAAATCGTGGGCCGGGTCGATAAGCACCCGGTCGCGGGCTACTCCGACCGCAACTGCCCGCTCGGCGGCGGTGGTGACCTGGCGGATCACATCGTCCACCACGCCGCGGGTAGTCGTACCGTAGCTCACTCGGAAGGGACGTGTGCGCGGCAGCGCTCCACCGGTATGTGCGCAGACCAGCCCCGCGCCGAACTCGGCGGCCACCTCCGCGATGGCCGGGTCCACGCCACCCCAGGTGTCGTTGATCAGGTCCGCTCCGGCCGCACACGCCACCCGGGCCACCTCTGAGCGCCAGGTGTCGACGCTGATCAACTGCTCCGGGTAGGCGTCGCGAAGCCATTCGATGAACGGCACCAGCCGGGCGATCTCGGTGTCGGTGTCGACGTCTTGCCCGGGACCCGCCTTGACCCCGCCGACGTCGATGACATCGGCACCGTCGGCGACGGCCAGGTGCACGGCGTCCCTGGCCGCCTCGTCGCTGAAGGTCGCGCCCTTATCGAAGAACGAGTCCGGCGTGCGGTTGATGATCGCCATGATCAGCGGGCGGTCCGCTGCGACTGGGCGCCCGCACAGCATTGACTGCACGCCTCCATAGTGCCTGTGCATCGGCCCACCATCGAAACTGCGGTGGTGGCGTCGGGCTCCCCCAACGCCCTCAGCCCTGCGGTCGCTTGCCCGCAGCGACTTCGGCGGGGTACTCGTCGTAGTACTCCACGTAGCCCTCTTTGCGGCCGGCCAGCACATACAGCGGGTCTTCGATGTCGGAGCCGTATGCCTGCTTGCGTAGCTCCACTTTGCGGCTCTTGAACGTCGTGGTGTGCTCCAACGACTCCACCAGCCGCACGAAAAGCGGCAATGCGTAAGCAGGCAGCTGGTCGTACACCGCACGGGCCAGGGACTTGCCGTCAAACTCCTTGCCCTCACGCAGCTTGACCGCGGCCATCCCGGCACGGCCGCCGGTGTCGGGAACCTCAACGCCGAAAACCGTGCACTCCTCGACGTTGGAGTCGGTAGCCACCGCGGCCTCCACCTGAGTGGTGGCCACGTTCTCGCCCTTCCAGCGGAAGGTGTCGCCGAGCCGATCGACGAAGGCGGCGTGGAACATGCCTTGCGGGCTCATCACGTCGCCGGTGTTGAAGTAGCAGTCGCCGTCCTTGAACGCGTTGCGCACCAACTTCTTTTCGGTCGCAGACTTATCGGTGTAACCGTCGAACGGCTGCAGCCGGTTGACCGGGCTCAACAACAGGCCGGGTTGGCCGGCGGGCACGCGGCGCACCCGACCGGACTCGTCGCGCACCGGATCACCGCTATCGGGGTCGTATTCGACGTAGGCGAGCGGCATCGGCGAAATGCCGGTGCTCCTGGGCACATTGAAGATATTGATGAACGCGGTGGTGCCCTCGCTGGCTGCATAGAACTCGCACACCCGGGCAATGCCGAAACGTTTGGTGAATTCGGTCCAGATCTCCGGTCGCAGCCCGTTGCCGGCGATGACGCGGACCTTGTGCGCGCGGTCGGTCGGCTTGGGCGGCTGGTTGAGCAGGTAGCGGCAGACCTCGCCGATGTAGATGAAGGCCGTGGCGCGGCTGGCGATCACCTCGTCCCAGAACCGCGACGCCGAGAACGACTTGCCCAGCGCCAGCGACGCCCCGGAATTGATCACCGACGACACCGCGACAGTCAGCGCGTTGTTGTGATAGAGCGGCAGGCAGCAGTACAGGGTGTCGGACGACTTCAACCGCAGACCTATCCCGCCGAATGCCCCGAGCGCCTTGAGCCACCGGTAGTGGGTCATCACGCTGGCCTTCGGGTATCCGGTGGTGCCCGAGGTGAAGATGTAGAAGGCGGTGTCTTTGGCCCGCACCGTCGACGCCGACGCTGGGTTGGTGGCGGGTGCGGTCACGGCGAATTGCTCCAGGTCTTCGACCGTCAGCACGTCGCCAGTTTGGGAGCCCGTCGTGCCACCGGATTCGCTGACCGCGCTGACCAGATCGGATTCCGCGATGAGCACCCTGGCCTTCAGCAGACCTAGGCTGTGCGACAGGACGTCGCCGCGCTGGTGGTAGTTGAGCATGCCGGCGACGGCGCCGCACTTGACGACGGCCAGCATGGTCACCACCGCGTTCGGGGAATTGCGCAGCATGACGCCGACGACGTCACCGGGCCCAACACCGCGCGAGGCGAGCACCGCGGCGTAGCGGTTGGCGATCGCGTTGGCTTCGCGATAGGTCAGTTGCTCATCGCCGAACTTCAGAAAGATCCGGTCCGCGTAGCGGGCGGCCCGGTCCTGGAACACCGAGCCGATCGACACCTTCGAGCTTGGCCGGGCCAGCAGGCCGGTAGCCCCGCGGACTATCGACGGCGTGTCGGCGAGCAGGCCCGGCATTCGTGCGGCGATATCGATGAGCTTGACTCGTGCGCGCGCGCCACTCTCGTGATCGGACACGTGACCCCTCAATTCCTTAAGAACCGGCCGAACCCAATTACCTACCGCCTCAAGCGGCTAGCCCGTCAAGCCGGTGCGCACGCTTGCAGCGCCTCGCCGACCTTATCCACCACGACCAGCCGATCGACCGCCGCCTGGGAGATGTAGCCGCTGTCGAGCAATCCATACAACCACGCCCGCAGACCCTCATAGTGTCCCCACGGATCCAGCATCACGATGGGCTTCTCGTGCGCACCGAGATAGCCTTCGGTCCACGCGCTCAACAGCTCGTCCAGCGTTCCGACACCGCCCGGCAGCGCGATGAACGCATCGGCACGCTCTTCCATCACCTGCTTACGCTCGCTCAGCGTGTCGGTGACGATCAGCTCGTCGGCCTCACGGTCGGCCAATTCGCGATGCTGGAGCATCGCGGGAATTACCCCGACGGTCCACCCGCCACGTGCCCGCGCCGCGGAGGCCACCGCCCCCATCGCAGAAACATGGCCACCCCCCCACACCAGCGTCCAGCCCTGCTCGGCGATGGCCTCACCGAGGGAAGACGCGAGCTCCATCAGCTCCGGGTGCGTGGGCGCAGCGGCGCAGTAGACGGCCACCGTCCACCGGCCGGAGGTCTCTGGTGACATACACCGAAACGTAGACCAACAGCACAGGCCCCGCCCACATCCGGGGCGAACGTCTGGCATTGCGGGCACGGACCATAAACTCCGAACGGTGCCGACCCGTTGGAACGTCCCCCAGCACGCGGCCGCGCTCGAACGACTGGACGCAGCCCTCGGCGATGCGGGCGGGGCCGTCGTGCTCGGACCCGACGGCGTCGGCAAATCTACGCTGGCCCGGTTGGCCGCCGAACAGTTCTGCCAACACCACCCGAGCACACTCACCCGCTGGGTCATCGGGACCCCCGCCGAGCGCGTGGTGCCCTTCGGCGCTTTCGCCCACCTGATCGACATTGATGAGATCGGGAAGCCCGCGGCGCTATTAAGGGCCGCCACAGCGTCGCTGACACGCGCCGCACAGCAGGGCGACCTGTTACTCATCGTCGACGAAGCCCACGACCTGGACCTGCTGTCAGGCACGCTGGTCTACCAGCTGGCGCTCACTGGTGCAGCTCGGATGATCGTCACCGCCCGCGCTGACGCCGCACCGGCGGCCATCGCGGCGTTGTGGACCGATCGCCTGCTCGCGCGCATCGACATCGAGCCGCCGCGCGGGGTGACGACAGCTGCGCAGGTCGACGAGTTTCTCGCCGAGTTGCCGGCGCCGGCGCGGTCGGTGCTGGACTATCTCGCCATCGCGGAGCCGCTGTCGGTCGCCGATCTCACCGTGTTGGCAGGCGACGGCGCGGTCGGCCGAGCCGAGGACTTGGGTGCCGCCGAAACACGCGTGCGCGGCGGCGACGCCGACGATCCGGTGGTCTACACCGCGCACCCGCTGTTCGGCGCGCGCGCCGCGGCGGCACTGGGCGACGAGGGCAGACGCCAGCGACGCACCGACTTGGTCAACCTGCTGTCGCAACAATTGTCAGACCACCCCAGC
>JAVROZ010000028.1:0-8366 GCA_032162485.1 Mycobacterium sp. | reverse complement strand
GACGGTGGGAGCTGCGGCGGGCACGTCGGCAACCTTGTCGGGGACCGCCCGCCAGAACGGGCCGGCCGCGCGGGCGGGTTCGGGCGCCGGTTCTGGATCGCCCAAGCCGGCCGGCATGGCCGCGTCCGGGATCGCGGCCAGCGACTCCACCTCCGCCAATGACATTTCGTCGAGACGTTCGGCGATCTCGTCCAGCGACAGGCCCTGACCTTGCAACCGCTTGATGGCGACCAGTCGAACCAGGTGGGTCCGCCCGTAAATAAGGGCACGGCCCCGGGTTCCCGGACGGGGAAGCAGACCGCGCGCGGTGTAGTAACGCACCATCCGCTCGGCCGGGATGGGCTTGGCCTGACGGTTGTCCGGCACGGCACCGGACGCCTGCACGGCGTTGGCGGCCGCGGCGGCGAATTCGGCAAGAGTCAGAAGCTCCATCACATTTGACAGTGTCATATACATTTCTGACACTGTCAAACGATCATCATCCGAAGCCCCGCGCGGCGACCTGCGATCGCGCCGCGAATCACCTAATCTGCTCATCGATGCTCTTTATACGGACCTGTTCACGCGCAGTATCGTGCCTGGCCGCAGCGGTTTTTGCGGTCGCCGGGTCGGGTGCGCTGGCGCTGCCGGTCGCCGTACCGACAGCTCACGCCGAGCCCAGCGCCGAAGCGAATGCGGGCGCCGCAAATTGCCGCTATCGGATCAACACCCCGCCCGCGGTGGACTCGTCGGAGGTCCCCAGGGCGGGTGAGCCGCCAATGCCGCTGGCATTGCCTCCCAGCCCGATCGGCGGCAACGCGCTGGGTAGTTGTGGCATCGTCGCCGCCCCCAACACTCCCCCGGTGCCCGACGACATCTCCGCCGAAGCCTGGCTGGTCGCGGACCTCGATAGCGGCGCAGTCATCGCCGCGCGGGACCCCCATGGCCGGCACCGGCCCGCAAGCATCATCAAAGTGCTGGTCGCGATGGCCTCCATCAACGCGTTCAACCAGAACAAGACGGTCCCCGGAACCGACGACGACGCTGCCGCCGAGGGCACCAAGGTCGGTGTGGACGCCGATGGCACCTACACCATCAACCAGTTGCTGCACGGCTTGCTGATGCATTCGGGCAACGACGCCGCACATGCCCTGGCCGGGCAGCTCGGCGGTATGCAGGCCGCGCTCGAGAAGCTGAATGTGCTGGCCGCCAAGCTGGGTGGACGAGACACCCGGGTGGCGACACCGTCCGGACTGGACGGACCCGGCATGAGCACCTCGGCCTACGACATGGGTCTGTTCTACCGGTACGCCTGGCACAGCCCCGTCTTCGCCGACATCGTCGCGACCAGAACCTTCGACTTCCCCGGGCACGGCGACCATCCCGGCTACGAGCTGGAAAACGACAACCAGCTGCTCTACCACTACCCGGGCGCGATGGGCGGCAAGACCGGTTACACCGACGACGCCGGCCAGACCTTCGTGGGCGCGGCCAACCATAACGGCCGCCGGCTGGTGGCGGTGCTGCTGCACGGAACCCGCCAACCGATCGCTCCCTGGGAGCAGGCGGCGCACCTGTTGGACTACGGATTCAGCACCGCACAGGGCACCCAGGTGGGTTCGCTGGTCGAACCCGATCCCTCACTGATGACCACCAAGCCCAACCCCGCCAGCCGCGCGCCCGACAACAGCCAGGCCGCAGGCCTGATGTCATCGGCGGACTCGCTGCCGATCCGGGTCGGAGTGGCTGTCATCGGCGCCGTCATCGTGTTGGGCTTGATCCTGGTGGCACGCTCGATGAACCGCAGGCCCCAGCACTAGGACAGCACCAGATTGGTTGACCGCCCCACCCCGCTATGGCACCGTTCTCGGGATGACTGCCCTGTATGAGGACGCCGGCCTCACGCTGGATGAGGACGGAATCACCATTCACCGCTACTACTTCCCATTTGCCAACTCGAAGCGGGTCGCCTACAGCGACATCCAGGGCATCAAGAGCCAGCAGATGAGCTGGTCTTCCGGTAAAGGCCGGTTGTGGGGCGCCAGCGATCCGCGGTACTGGTTCCCGCTGGACTTCCACCGCGGACGCAAGCCCACCCTGCTGGTCCTGCACGTGGGGCGCCGCGTGCGGCCCTGCATCACCCCGGAGGACCCGGCAAGGGTCATCGAATTACTGAAAGCCAGGGTAAAGGCCTGACCGGTAAGGGTTTGCTGGTCGGGCTCACCGCGGCCAGCGTCGGAATCATCTACGGCTACGACCTTTCCAGCATTGCGGGCGCCCTGCTTTTCATCTCCAAGCAGTTCGACCTGACCGTCGCGCAAAAGGGACTGGTGACCACCATGGTGGTGATCGGTCAGATCGGTGGAGCACTCGGTGGCGGCGTGCTGGCCGACGTGATCGGCCGCAAGAAGTCGATGGTGGCCATCCTGGCCGGTTATGCGCTGTTCGCGCTGCTGGGCGCAACGGCCGTTTCGTTGCCGATGTTGTTGATTGCGCGGTTCTTGCTGGGGGTGACGATCGGCGTTTCGGTGGTGGTTGTGCCGGTGTATGTGGCCGAGTCCGCGCCGACCGCGGTGCGCGGCAGGCTCTTGACCGCCTACCAGTTCGCGACGCTCACCGGCATCATCCTCGGTTACCTCGTCGGTTATCTGCTGGCCGGGACACAGAACTGGCGCTGGATGCTGGGGCTGGCCACCGTGCCCGCCGTGGTGCTGCTGCCGCTGCTTTTGCGCATGCCTGACACCGCCCGGTGGTATCTGCGCAAGGGCCGCGTCGACGAAGCGCGCCGGGCGCTGCTGCGCATCGAACCCGAGGCCACCGCCGAGGCGGAGCTGGCCGAGATCGCCCGTGCGGTAAGCGAAGACCGGGACGGTCCCGGCGGGGGCATCTCCGAGATGGTGCGGCGGCCGTATCTGCGGGCCACCCTGTTCGTCGTCGCACTCGGTTTCCTCGTCCAGATCACCGGGATCAACGCGATCGTCTACTACAGCCCACAGTTGTTCGAGGACATGGGTTTCAAGGGCAATTTCGGGAAGCTGGCGTTACCGGCCATGGTGCAGGTCGCCGGATTGGTGGCAGTATGCGTGTCGCTGTCTCTGGTCGACCGGCTGGGCCGACGCCCAATCCTGTTGTCCGGCATCGCGATGATGATCATCGCCGACGCGACGTTGACCGCCGTCTTCGCCAGCGACACCGGCCATCTAGGTAGTGTCGCCCTGTTGCTCGGATTCGGTGGCGTGCTGCTGTTCACGATCGGGTTCAACTTTGGATTCGGCTCGCTGGTCTGGGTGTTCGCCGGTGAGAGCTTCCCATCGCACCTGCGGTCGATGGGGTCTAGCATGCTGTTGACCTCGAACCTGTTGGCCAATGTGCTGGTGGCCGCGTTCTTCCTCACGATGCTGAATTGGCTCGGTATCTCAGGTGTTTTCGCGCCGTTCGGGGCGTTCGCAGTTGTGGCATTTGTAGTGGTGTACCGGTTCGCACCCGAAACCAAAGGCCGCCAACTAGAAGACATCCGACATTTCTGGGAGAACGGCGGCCGCTGGCCCCCGGAGAGCCCGGAGAGCGCAAAGACCGGAAAAGCACTATGACGCTGGTCCGCGCCGGCACCGTCGTCATCGACGGGGAGGTCTGCCGGCCGGGCTGGGTGCACACGAGCCAACGACGAATCGTTGCCTGTGGCGCCGGTGCGCCACCCGCACCCACCGACATCGATCTGCCCAATTCCGTTGTCGTTCCGGGATTCGTCGACATGCATGTGCACGGTGGCGGCGGCGCATCGTTCACATCCTGCGCTGACGGGGAGGTGGACCGAGCCGTCACCTTCCACCAGCGGCACGGCACCACCACCATGCTGGCCAGTCTGGTCACCGCGGCACCCGCGGAATTGCTCGCCGCGGTCGGCGTTCTCGCCGAGGCGACCCGACGCGGCGTCGTGGCGGGCATCCACCTGGAGGGGCCGTGGCTGAGTGTGGCGCGGTGCGGCGCACACGACCACACCCAGATCCGACCACCGGAGTCCGGCGAGGTCGACGCGCTGCTGGCCGCCGCCGCAGGCACCATCCGCATGGTCACCCTGGCGCCCGAACTGCCGGGCAGCGATCGCACGATCGGACGTTTTATCGACGCGGATGTCGTTGTCGCCGTCGGACATACGGATGCGACATACGATCAGACCCGGCACGCCGTCGCGTTGGGCGCTACCGTGGGCACCCACCTGTTCAATGCGATGCCGCCGCTGGATCACCGGGAGCCCGGGCCTGTGCTGGCCTTGCTAGGGGACCCGCGGGTGACCGTGGAACTCATTGCCGACGGGGTGCACGTGCACCCCGATGTGGTGTCGGCGGTGATCGCCGCGGTCGGTCCGGAACGGGTCGCCGTCGTGACCGACGCGACGGTCGCCGCCGGGTGCGGTGACGGCGAATTCCGGCTGGGTTCGCTGCCGGTCGGCGTCACCGCGGGCGTGGCGGGGGTGCGGGGCACGTCGTCGAGTGCCGGTAGCACGGCCACCATGGATCAACTCGTCCGGCCGGTGGCGAGGGGGGCGGGACTGGCCGCCGCGGTGCAAACGACCGCGGCGACACCGGCTCGAACTCTGGGACTGGACGGGGTGGGCGCCATCCAGACCGGCTTCGCCGCGAATATGGTTGTGCTGGATGATGATTGGCAGGTGACCGGCGTCATGGTGGACGGGCAGTGGCGGCTGGACCCCAGGGGCGTCGCCTGATGGCTTGGCTGGTTCTGCTGGTGTCGGGCGTCCTTGAGGCGGTATGGGCGACGGCGCTGAACAAATCGGATGGTTTCACCCGGCTGGTCCCCTCGCTGATTTTTGCTGTCGCCCTGCTGTTCTCGATGGGCGGCCTCGCTTTCGCGATGCGCAGCCTGCCGACCGGAACCAGCTATGCGGTATGGGTTGGCGTCGGGGCGGTGCTCACCGTCGGCTATGCGATGCTGACCGGCGACGAAGCCGCCTCACCGGTCAAGCTGTTGCTGATCGCCGGAGCGGTCGGCTGCATCGTCGGACTCAAGTTGGCCGGCTAACGGTCCCGGTTCCGCCTTCGGGTGAGTCGGGAAAGTGTCAGCGCGCCAACGGCTCCCGCGGTCATCGCGGCCAACGTCTGGCGCGCTCGCAGCCCCTCTTCCACCTGAATGCGCGGACTGATGATCGCGGGTGCGGGAGGCTCCACGTGCGTCTCGCGTTCGTCACTGGAGGAGGTCGCCGCCCAGGCGGTGGTGAACAGCAGCAGTGACCAGGTGACGAACGCGAACACCATCAACCCCAGCACCGGCCCGAACGTGGCGCCCGCCGGGCTCTGCAGCACCTTCCGCAGATAAATCGACCCCACCTGTTTGAACAACTCAAAACCGACGGCGGCCATGAATCCGGCTCGCATCGAGGTGACGAAGCTGGCAGGTTCACGCGGCAGCCGGGCGATCATCCAGGTGAACAGCAACCAGGACACGAGCAGCGACACCAGCACCGAAACGCCGCGGAAAATCTCGTCGAAGATCGAAAAGTCCGGGATGTGAAGCAATCTCAATATCGCGGCCATCGGTCCCGACTGGCCCAGGGCACTCAACGCGATGGTCACCATGATCACCAGAAACGTCCCCAGCATGGCTACCAGATCCGACAACTTGGTGCGCACGTAACCCGCCGGATCGACCGGTTGCAACCACATCTCGCTCAACGCTTCCCGCAGGTGCCACATCCAGCCCAGGCCCGCCCACGTCGCGGTCAACAACCCGATCACTCCGACCGAAGCACGCGCGTCGACCGCCGACGTCATCAAATCAACCAGTTGCTGCCCCAGCTCGCCGGACACCACCGATCTGATGCGATCGTCGATCGTCTTCAGCAGCTCCGGCCGACGCGACAACGTATAGCCGGCCACCGCGAAACCGACCATCAGCAAAGGAAATAACGCAAAGATCGTGTAGTACGTGAGTCCCGCCGCGAAGAAGGTGCCCTTCTGCTCGGCGAAGCGCTTATAGGCCTTGATCGCGTGGTCGAGCCAGCCGTAGCGGGCCCGCAGCCGCTGCAGAATCCCCGGCTTTGCGGCTTCCGTCATGACGCGACCGCGGCCACGGGTGGGGTGACGTGCCGGATGGGCGGTTTGTGTTCTGCGGTCGCGGCCCAGGCGGTGCTGAACAGCACCAGCACCCAGGTGACGTAAGCGAAAACCAACAGCCCCAGCACCGGTCCGAACGTGGCGCCGGCCACGCTGCGCAGCACCACGCGCAAGTACACCGAACCCAACAACTTGAACAATTCGAACCCGACGGCCGCGATCAAGCCGGCCCGCAGCGACGTGACCACGCCGACCGACTCCCGTGGCAACCGAACGATCACCCAGGTGAACACCAGCCAGGACACCACGAACGCGATCACCACCGAAAGGCCGCGGAGGAACCAGTGCAACATCGAGTATTCCGGTATGCCAACCAGTTTCAGCGCGGCTTCCATCGGCTCCTGGTGGCCCAGCGCCGAGAGTGCCATGGTGGTCAGAATCACCGCGAACGTGCCCACCACGGCAACCAAATCGGACAGAATCGTGCGCACGAAACCGAGGGAATCAACCGGGTGCCCCCAGATCCTGCCCAGCGCCTCCCGGAGGCGATACATCCAGGTCTGCCCCATCCACGCCGCAAAGACCAGGCCGACAACACCCACGGAGGTGTGCGCTTTGATCGCCGAGTTCATCAAGTTGACCAACTGCTGGCCGAGCTCGGGAGCTACCCAGGAGCGGGCGCGCTCGTCGATGGTGCTCACCAGCTCGGGATGACGCGACAACGCAAAGCCACCGAGCGCGAATCCAAGCATCAGCAAAGGAAATAACGCGATGAGGGTGTAGTAGGTAAGGCCGGCGGCGAAGAGATTGCCGTTGCAATCTCTGAAGCGCAGGAACGCGCGCACGACATGGTCTAGCCAGCTGTGGCGCGACCGCAGCCGAGCCAGAAATCCTGGCCTGGCCTGCTCGTCCATGGACACCTATTCCCTTCGCGGAAGGAAACCCAACCGATCGTAGACCCGCTGCACGGTTTTGCTGGCGACATCGTTGGCGCGCTGCGCACCAGACGCCAGGATCGCTTCCAACTCGGCCAGATCGGCCGTCAATTCGTCCACCCGGGCCTTGATGGGGCTGACGTATTCGACGACGGCCTCGGCGGTGTCCTTCTTCAGGTCGCCGTAGCCGCGTCCGGCATACCCGTCGACCAGGGCGTCGATGCCGACCCCGGTGACCGCCGCCTGAATGCTCAGCAGGTTCGACACGCCGGCTTTGGCGCCCGGGTCGTAGCGGATCTCGCGTTCGCTGTCGGTCACGGCGGAGCGAATCTTCTTCGCGGATCTCGCCGGATCGTCGAGCAAGCTGATCAGTCCGGCGTCGGTGCTGGCGGACTTGCTCATCTTCGATGTCGGGTCCTGTAGGTCGTAGATCTTGGCGGTGACCTTGGGAATGAGCACGTCGGGAACGACGAACGTGTCGGGGAACCGGCTGTTGAAGCGCTGCGCGACGTCGCGGGCCAGCTCGAGGTGCTGGCGCTGGTCTTCGCCCACCGGCACCAGGTCGGTGTCGTAGGCCAGCACATCGGCGGCCTGCAGCACCGGATAGGTGAAGAGGCCGACGGTGGTGGAATCGGCGCCCTGCCGCGTCGACTTGTCCTTGAACTGCGTCATCCGCGAGGCCTGACCGAAGCCGGTGAAGCACCCCAGCACCCACGCCAGCTGACTGTGCGCGGGCACGTGGCTCTGCACGAAGATGGTGGCCCGGTCCGGATCGATGCCCAGCGCCAGGTACTGCGCGGCGGTGATCAGGCTGCGACGACGCAGGGCCTCGGGATCCTGGGGAATGGTGATCGCGTGCAGGTCCACCACGCAGAAGAACGCGTCGTGCTCGTCCTGCAGCCCGACCCACTGGGCGACCGCGCCGAGTGCGTTGCCGAGATGTAGTGAGTCAGAAGTTGGCTGCACACCGGAGAAAATTCGGCGCGTTCCGGTAGGGGTGCTCATGATGTCCCGATCTTTTCATGGCCAACTACCGTGCCGAACGTGAAGCCAGCCGCACGTTCGGTGGCGAGCGTGAAGCTGGCGGCACGCTCGGCGGTCGAGCGCCGTTCCCGGCCGCTTGCGGTACCGGCGGTACCGCACATACTGTCGGAATCATGCGACGTTTGCCTGGCTCGTCATCTGCGGACGCCACTCGCGACCCCATCCATTTGGGTTCGGGGGAGCCGGTGCTGCTACTGCACCCCTTCCTACTCTCCCAATCGGTGTGGGAGGTCGTTGCCCAGCAGCTGGCCGACACCGGCCGCTACGAGGTGTTCGCCCCGACAATGGCCGGTCACAACGGCGGACCCAAGGCGGGCACGTATTTCCTGTCATCGGC
>JAVROZ010000027.1:0-2595 GCA_032162485.1 Mycobacterium sp. | reverse complement strand
TGGTTCACCGACTCGTTTCTCGGTGACACCGACTTCGCCGCCGACGATGCGCGGGTATCGCCGCTGAAAGCCGATCTCACCGGCCTGGCACCGGCGCTGGTGTTCACCGGGGGATTCGATCCGCTGCGTGACGAAGGAAATGAATACGCCGCGTCCTTGCGCCGAGCCGGCGTCCCGGTGGAACATCGGCAATTCGACACACTTCCGCACGGTTTCGCCAGCATCGCCCCGTTGGGGGGCGACAGCGCCGACGCGATAGCGGAGACGATCGCAGGCATCGCGGCCCATCTCGGGCGCCCTTCAGAGAACGAGGGCCGTTACGCCCCAGAAGAAATCGCGATGGACTTGAAGTCCAAATAACTGTCCAGTCCTTCAGGCCCGAGCTCGCGCCCGTATCCGCTGCCCTTGACGCCGCCGAACGGCGCAAAGGGATCCATGGTGTAGCCCTGGTTGATGCCGAGCGTGCCGGTGCGGATGCGGGTTGCGATCGCCAGGGCACGATCGGTGTCACCGGTCCACACCGATCCGGCCAGGCCGTAGTCGGAGTCGTTGGCAATGGCGACGGCGTCGTCCTCGTCGCGATAGGGGATGACGGTGATCACCGGCCCGAAGATCTCTTCCCGCGAGATGCGCATGGTGTTGTCGGCGGCGGCAAAAAGCGTGGGCTGGACATACCAACCGCGATCGAGTCCGTCGGGCATCGCGGCACCCCCGACGACCAGCGTCGCGCCTTCGTGTTGTCCGATCTCGATGTAGTCGCGCACGCGGCGTTGCTGGCGACCCGAGACCAGTGGGCCGACCTGTGTTTTGGGATCGCTGGGATCGCCGACGCGCAAGCCGGCCATCTCGGCCGCCAGCGCGTCGACGTACTCGTCATGACGTCCGGCGGGTACCAGCACGCGGGTCAGTGCGTTGCAGATCTGGCCGCTGTTGGACAGGCTGGCCGAGCGCACTCCGGCGGCTACCTTCTCCGGCGGCGCGTCGTCGAGGATGATGGCCGCAGACTTGCCGCCGAGTTCGAGGCTGACCCTGGTGAGATTGGCGGCGGCCGCTGCGGCAACGGACTTCCCGGCCGCGGTGGATCCGGTGAAAGACACTTTGTCGACATCGGGGTGGGCGACCAGCAGTTCACCGACAGCGCTGTCGCCCGGCACCACGTTGAACACGCCCGCAGGCAGCTCGATCTCGTCGATCATTTCACTCAACAGCAATGCGTCCAAAGGGGATTCAGCCGCGGGCTTGAGAACGACGGTACACCCGGCGAGCAGCGCGGGAACCAGCTTGGTGACGATCAGGAACTGGGGCATGTTCCAGGGCACGATCGCCGCGACGACGCCCACGGGCTCCTTGCGGATCCGCACATCGCTTCCGAAGAAGCCGGCCCGGGTCTCCTGCCACTGGTGGCGCTCGGCCAGGTCACAGAACGCGCGGATCATCATGGCCGGCAGGCCGACCTGCGCGCGCTGGGCGAAGGTGATCGGGGCACCGATCTCGGCACTGATGACGCCGGCCATCTCCGAGCGCCCCCGCTCGTAGACCTCGGCGAGCCGGCGCATCGCCGCAACGCGCTGGGCGGGGTCCCACCGGCGCCACGGTCCGGAGTCGAACGCAGCTCTTGCGGTGCTGACCGCCACATCGACATCACCCGGTCCCGCAGCACCGACCTCGGCGATGGGTTCCTCGGTGTGCGGAGAGATGACTTGAAAAACACCGCCTTGGGTTGCCTGCACCGAGCTACTCTGCGCGACCCGTACTTCAACTTTGTGCTTCATTCGTACCCCGTCGAGGTTCAGTATCAACTACTTGCGACTGGCGCTTCGAGCATATACCGTCGAGTCCCGAGGAGTCCTCGAGGATCACTGCAACCGGTGGCAGGTTAGCCCGTGCGTCACCGAACGGACAGGAGCGATCATGGCTCGTTTCCCCAAGCCTGCGGAGGGAAGCTGGACCGAGCATTACCCCGAACTCGGCATCGACCCGGTGTCCTATGAGGACTCCATCAGTCCCGAGATCCACGACTTGGAGCGCGAGGCGATCTTCAAACGCGCGTGGCTCAATGTCGGCCGTGTCGAACAGCTTCGGCGAAAGGGCAGCTACTTCACCAAGGAACTCAAGGCCGTCAATACCTCAATCATACTGGTGCGCACGGGGTCCGGGGACATCAAGGCTTATCACAACGTCTGCCGACATCGCGGCAACAAGCTGGTGTGGAACGACATGCCGCTCGAGGAGACCAGCGGGACATGTCGGCAGTTCACGTGTAAGTACCACGCCTGGCGCTACGACCTCGACGGAAATCTGACTTTCGTTCAGCAGGAACAAGAATTCTTCAACCTCGACAAAGCCCGGTATGGGCTGGTGCCGGTGCACTGCGAGGTCTGGGAAGGCTTCATTTTCGTCAACTTCGCCAAAGAGCCACAGCAATCATTGCGGGAGTTTCTCGGTCCGATGGTGACGGGCTTGGAGGGGTATCCGTTCGGGGAGATGACCTCGCGCTGGTATTACCGCTCGGAGGTTAAGGCGAACTGGAAGCTGTACATGGACGCTTTCCAGGAGTTCTACCACGCCCCGGTGCTGCACGCGAACCAGTCGCCC
>JAVROZ010000026.1:0-5714 GCA_032162485.1 Mycobacterium sp. | reverse complement strand
ATCCTGAGCCTGCATCCGCATAACGACCGCGGAACCGCTGTCGCTGCGGCCGAATTGGGTTACCAGGCCGGCGCCGACCGGATAGAGGGCTGCCTGTTCGGCAATGGCGAGCGCACCGGCAACGTGTGCCTGGTCACGCTGGGGTTGAACCTGTTCTCCCGCGGCGTCGACCCCCAGATCGACTTCTCCAACATCGACGAGGTTCGTCGCACTGTGGAGTACTGCAACCAGCTGCCGGTCCACGAACGCCACCCCTACGGTGGTGACCTGGTGTACACCGCTTTCTCCGGTAGCCACCAGGACGCCATCAACAAGGGCCTGGACCAGATGAAGCTCGATGCAGACGCGGCAGACGTCGATGTGGACGACCTGTTGTGGCAGGTGCCGTACCTGCCGATCGACCCTAAAGACGTCGGTCGCACCTACGAGGCGGTGATCCGGGTCAACTCGCAGTCCGGCAAGGGTGGGGTGGCCTACATCATGAAGGCCGACCACGGCCTGGCCCTGCCGCGACGGCTGCAGATCGAGTTCTCCGGAGTGATTCAAAAGATCGCAGAGGGCACAGCCGGTGAGGGCGGCGAGGTCTCGCCCAAGGAAATGTGGGGGGCGTTCGCTGAGGAGTACCTCGCCCCTGTCCTGCCGCTGGAGCGCATCAAGCAGCGCTTCGATGTGGCCGAGGAGGACACCGGCAGCACCAGCATCGCCGCCACGGTCAAGATCGACGGGGTGGAAACCGAGATAAGCGGCGCCGGCAACGGCCCGCTGGCCGCATTCGTCGACGCGCTGGGCACCGTCGGGTTCGATGTGGCGGTGCTCGACTATTCCGAACATGCGATGAGTGCCGGTGATGACGCGCAGGCGGCGGCGTACGTCGAGGCTTCTGTCGCAGGTAAAACAGTGTGGGGTGTGGGTATCGCGCCGTCGATCACTACCGCATCGCTGCGCGCCGTGGTCTCGGCGGTCAACCGGGCTTCGCGCTAGATCCCGAAGAACGCGCTGAGCAGCCGGTCGACGAGGCCGGCCGGGTTGTCGTGATTCGGGATTGTGAGTTGGGAGAACACGTAGCCGTTGAGCAGACGGCTCAGCTCCTCCATCTGTTCTGGCGTCGGGTCCAACCCGGCCGCCTCGAAGATGAGCGTGGCGGACTTGACCGCGGCAGCCTGCAGCTGTCCCAGAAATGGCTGCAGCTCAGGCCGCCGGGTGCCCTCCATGAACAGCTCGAACCGCGCCAGCGTGTAGCGGCGCAGCTGCCGGTCGGGCTGCGCCAGCAGCTGTGTAATCAGCGCGCGGAGGCCGTCACTGGTGAGCGGACCAATTGCCGACCTCAACACCTCGACGCGCTGCCAATGCAGGTCGACGGTGCGTTGCGCCGTTGCTTCAAGCAGCGCCTGGCGGGTCCGAAAATAATTCGACGTGGTGCCGGACGGCAGGTCGGACAGGTCGTCGACATGGCGGTGCGTCAGACCCCCGACGCCCTCATCGGCGAGTATGCCGATTGCGGTGTCGAGGATCTGAGCGCGACGTTCGGGATTGGGGGGCATCAGCTGCCTTTGTAGCAGGCAGTCCGTATCAGTCTGTCTGGTAGCGCAGTCGCCACAACATCGTCAGGAACGCCGGGTAGACCGCGATCAGCAGGAAGTAGCTGAACCACATCGGGAACCAGGTGATGAACGAAACGTCGTTGATCACCCAGTCGAGGTAGATGTGGAGCGGCACGCTCATCGAGATGTAAGCGATCGACGCCGTGATCAGCGCCCGATGACGCTTGTTGGCGAACCGCATCTGCCGCCACGCCAGGATCCCGGTGATCGCCGCATACGTCATCGGGACGAGGAGCGTCCGGTCCGTCGTCACGGTCACCATGTGCTGGAGCGTCAGGGCGTCGCCGAAGATGACCCGATATAGGTGCATCACGACGCCGATCGAAATGGTCAGCATCGCGGCTTCCCGGAAGAAGTAGCCGTGCCGACGGTATGAACTCCAAAGGGAGCGCTCTTCTTGGTGATGTACTACATCTGTAGTGGTCCTCATATAGAGAGACGTTACCACTACATACGTAGTAGCTACAAGAGTTTCTTAACAAGGGCAAACCCGGCCTTGGGGTCGGGGGTCCGGGGCCGGGTTTGCGGTTTGTTAGACGGCGAGCAGTCGCTCGAAGAACTCGCGGTAGTGCATCAGCGCCACGCGGAGGTCTTCGGTGGAAGCTTCCTCGCCGCGGGCCCACTGCTCTTCCAGGCGGGAGCGAGCGTGGGCGAAACCAGTCGTGAGTTGGTCAACCAGATCGGAGACCAAGACGTCGGCCTTCTGCACACAATCCTTCGGGTCATCGACGAATGCAGCCTGCACTCCCGCCCACCGCGAACGCATTTCCGCAAGTTCATCCTCGGCGAAAAGCACTTCTTCCGTTGAGGATTCGCGTTCGACGGTGGCATGTTGCGCAGGTGCGGCCGTCTCTGCTTGCGCGGCCGGCGGCGTTTCGCTCGACGGCGCCGCTGGTTCGGTCCCGGCGACCGACGGATCAACCGATGACGCGGCCCTTGTCTGAACGTCCAACGGTTGCGTTTGCGGTTGCGTTTGCCGTTGCGTTTCGGAGACCGCGACCTGGGATTCCTGGTCGTAAGAACCGGTCACGTCGGAACGTTGATCTTGCGTTGTCATTTTTTTGCCTCCTGTGACGCGTCGCTCTCTGATGTGGTCTCGAGCAGCTTTTCGAACAGCGCCCGGTAATGCACAAACGCTTCTCGCTGCTCTTCGGTACTGACTTCACCGCGCTGTTGCGACAGATGGATGCCGTGCGCAGCGCGATAGTTGTCGACGATCTGCGGGTGGTCGACCGAGATGTCGGCCGCACGCTGATCGAAATTGTCGACGGGATAACCCCTTTCGCGCATCACCTCGGTTACGAGACGGTCGGCGACACCGACGGCGGTTGCTGGATTGTCGACGAACGCGGTCTGCACCTGGTTCCAGCGGGTAGTGAAGTCAGACAGTGCCGACTGCGTCAGCGGAACGATGTCGAGCTTGTCTCGCTTACGTTCGCGGGCGGCGAGTTCTCTCTCCGCCGCCTTTTGGCCTCCGGCTTCCGACACCAGACGCTCGTACTCATGGCCGTAGTGCTCCTTGAGCCGCTCGGTTTTGCGGCGGCTACTCGCAAAGCTCACTGCGACGATCACCAGGGCGACCACGATGACGACGGAGGCGACGATCAAAATCGTTTCCCAGATGGGCATTTCGTGCTCCTCTCGTACATATGTTGAATAACCCGCGCGTCCCCGTCACAAACGTCAGTTCGTGACTGAGGTCACTTCAGAAGTAGTGTCGGCGGCCGCCGACGGCACGTCCCGCGTTACCCAACACAGCCAAAATCGCGCCGACGCCGATCAACACGATCCCCAGGGTCCACAGGATGGTCATCTTGAGTACGAAACCGACGAGCAAAAGAAGGATGCCGAGAATGATCATGGTGAGCTCCTTTGAGAGTGGGCTGACAGTTGGTCGGTTTCCCGACGCTTTGCCCAGTCGACCACCCCTAAGGGGGGTAGCAATACACCCCTAAGGGGGTAATCTCCCGGGAATGACACCACCGTCGCCCGGCGCGCCGATCACGGTCGCGCTAGTCGATGACTACGACGTGGTCGTCAAAGGTGTCGCCAACATGCTGGACCCTTACCGGGACCGCATCGTGATCGCGGAACTCGACGCGACCATGCCCGTCGACGATGAAGTCGACATCGTCTTGTACGACTCGTTCGCCCAGCCCGAATCCGATCACGAAGAGATCGGGGTTTTGGTTGCGAACCCTCGGGCTCACCGAGTTGTGGTGTACACGTGGAATTTTCACCCCGATCTCATTGACAGCGCACGACAGCACGGGGCTCACGGGTATCTGTCGAAGACCCTGCCCGCCCGCGAACTGGTGGCGGCGCTGGAAGCCGTGCATGCCGGCGATGTGGTGATCAGCGAGGTAGCCGCGCGGGCCCGAAGCGTTCCCGGACTGGACTGGCCGGGCCGCGGGGAAGGACTCAGCGACCGCGAGGCGGAAATCCTGGCTCTGATCACCCAGGGCAAAAGCAACGCCGACGTTGCTCGGCTGACCTTCCTGAGCCCCAACACCGTGAAGTCATACATCCGCACGATCTACCGGAAGCTGGGTGTCGCCAGCCGCACTCAGGCCGTGCTGTGGGGCGTGAAGCACGGTTTCACACCCGACCATCACCGCATCGAACACTGGCGCGGCGGTCCGTAAAACCCACTGCGCGGGCGACCGCCCGTCAGAACAGCGCGAATTGCTCGTCGACCATAGTGGTGTCGACGAATTGCTCCATGCTTCGGCCGCCCACGACCGCGCCGACGTCGTCCATGAAATGCGCGTCGGAAACCACCGGCACCCCCAGCTGCTTGGCGTGGAAGCCCTTGCCCTGCTCAGGGTCGGTGGCATTGCACACCACCAGCGAGGTTTCCCGGTCGACGTCATCGGCATAAGCCAGGCCGGCGTAGAGGATTCGCTCGACGAGTTCGTCGTGGGTGCGTCCCACCTCGGCGGCCAGCGCCACCCGCATGCCCTGGACCAGCGGGCGGCCCCGGACGAAGCGACCGGGATTGAGGAAGGGGCAGGGCATCCGGGCTGCGAGGGCCTTCAAGGGTCGGAGCTCATCGTGGGTCACCCGGCCGTTCGGCCAGCGGCGCCGGGTCACCGGATACACCGGCAGCCAGACGTCCCGGTCACGCGCACGCTTCAAAGCCGCGGCCAAGACACCGGTCAGCACCATCGCATCGTCGAAAGCGTCATGCGGCCGTTCCTGGGTCACACCCCAGTGCGCGGCGAGCGTCTCGAGCCGCAGATTGGCCACGCCGAGCTCCAGCCGTCGAGCCAGCTCGACCGTGCACATGACGGAGTCGACGGGTAGCTCGGCCTCTGCCATCTCGGCCTCGGCCGCCAGAAACGAATAGTCGAACGCGACGTTGTGCGCCACTAGCGTGCGGCCGCGTAACACCTCGACGACGTCGCCGACGATATCGGCGAACTGCGGCTGATCTTCGAGCATCGCGGACGTCAGCCCGTGCACGTGGGTGGGACCGGGGTCGACTCCAGGGTTGAGCAGGCTCACCACCGATTGTTCGACGCGCCCCTCGCCGTCCAGACCCAGTGCGGCAATGCTGATGATCCGGGCCTGACCCGGGCGGAACCCTGAGGTCTCGACATCGATGACGGCCCATCCCTTGTCCGGCTCTCGCGCCGGCCGGCCCCAGGACATCCGGTTCATGGCTTGAGGATGGCACGTCAGACCGACATCACCCGGTCGCTGCGCATCGTGTCGAGACATAAACTGCCCGGGTGATCACCACCCGCGCGCGTCTGGCTCTTGCCGCCGGGGCAAGCGCGCGATGGGCGTCGCGGATGACCGGACGCGGCGCGGGCGCCATGATCGGCGGCCTGGTCGCGATGACCCTGGACCGCTCTGTGCTGCGCCAGCTCGGGGTAGGCCGGCGCTCGGTCATCGTCACCGGGACCAACGGCAAGTCCACGACCACCCGGATGACGGCGGCCGCGCTGGAAACGCTAGGTGCGGTAGCTACCAACGCTGAGGGCGCCAACATGGACGCGGGCCTGGTGGCGGCGTTGGCCGCGGACCGTCGGGCAGGTTTGGCGTCCCTGGAAGTCGACGAGATGCACGTGCCGCACGTCTTGGATGCGGTGGAAGCTGCCGTCGTCG
>JAVROZ010000025.1:0-3700 GCA_032162485.1 Mycobacterium sp. | reverse complement strand
CATGCCTCTTTTGGTGCCGGTCACCAGGACGCGCGTCGGCGTCAGGATGAGGAACATTGTTTGTGGCAGTCGGATGTGTGGCTGCCCGTTGACAATCAACGACGGCCGCCAAAAGGGACTGAGGCTCTCACTTTCCATCCTGTCGCTCATGGTCGCGGCGTTGAGCGCGATGCAGCGCAGGATCGGCTCCCCGAGCTCGGATGACAGTTGTGGCTCTAACCGTTGCTCATAGTCTCGGAGAAACATGCTCACCATCCCCACTCGGGTCCAAAAAGGATAAGCGGGAATTAACCAATTCAGACATTGAATGGCTTTCAAAGAACCACCCGCCCCTGATAATTTCGGTGGGCGAAGGCCAACTGAGAGCAGTTTTTGTTGGCGTGGCCTGCCTCAAAGCTGTCAACGGGACGACGCCGCGTCGGACGGAGAAAACGGGTCGCAGTGCGCGCTACGTTTTGGTGCTGATGAAACCAACCCGAAGATTCGGCGTCGGACGTCATCGCTTACCGCGACGAATTCATCCGTCATGCGGAAAGCTTGCATGGTGCCGCATCTCTGGGTACCGCGGCTACCTTCCAGGAATGGCTTCGCACGGTCCGAGCTTTCGAGAATGAGCTGAGTCTGCCCGAGGCGAGGACCACGGTGTGTTCTTTCGCAGCTCAGGGGGGCCGCCGTAGGCTCGTGGGGATGCTCGAGAAGTCTGAGATCCGGTTCCTTCCTCTCGGCGACCGCCGCGTGGCATACGAGGTGCGTGGGGGCGGTCCACCTCTCGTCGCCCCGGCATGGTGGGTGAGCCACCTCGAACTCGACTGGCAGAGCGCGACTTTTCGGCGATTCTGGCAAGGCGTCGCGGATGGCTACAAGCTGATCCGTTACGACCGCCTCGGCGTCGGCATGTCGGACCGCACGCTGCGGGAGTCGGATCTGACCGTTGACGAGGAAGTGGCAACGCTGCGCGTGCTGCTCGACGAGCTCGGACTCGACCGCGTCTCGCTCATCGGCGGCTCGAGCGGAAGCTGCACCGCCATCGCATTCGCCGCGGCATTTCCGGAGCGCGTCGAGCGCGTGGTGTTGTACGGCTCGTATTCCGATGGCGCGGCAATCACGGCCCCGGTCGTCTCGGACGCGATTCTCGCTGCGGTACGCGCACATTGGGGCCTTGGCTCACGTCTGCTCAGTGACATGTTCCTCGGTGGCGCCGACGCCGCCGAGCACGAAAGCTTCGCACGGTTCCAGCGCGAGGCGGCGACCGCCGAGAACGCTGCCGCGCTGTTAGGTTTCGTCTATCGCCTTGACGTACGCGCGCACCTTCCCCTCGTCCGGCAACCCGCGTTGGTCGTCCATCGTCGCGAGGACCGCGCGATACCGTACGGACTCGGGCGGGAGGTCGCGGCCGCGATACCGGGTGCGACATTCGTTCCGTTGCAGGGGAGTGCCCACTTCCCTTGGCATGGTGATGTCGAGTCCGTCGTCCGCGCGTGCCGCGAAGCGCTCGCACCGGGCCAGTCGTCGCCGCACGATGCAAGCGACCCGGAGCAGGTCCTGCTGTCCAAACGTGAGCGTGAGATTCTCGCCTGCGTGGCAAGGGGTCTCAGCGATCGTGAGATCGCAGAGCAGCTGGTGCTGAGTTCGCATACCGTTCACCGCCACGTCGCGAACATTCGCCGCAAGCTCGGTCGCACCTCGCGAACGGCGGCCGTCGCAGAGGCCGCGCGTCTCGGACTCCTGTGAGATAGCCGAAAAGGGCCATTTGCAAAAGATGGCCGCTTCCAGCGATGCGGGCGGCGCGCGACCGCTCGTATGTTCACGGCATGACAAACACCGCCAGTACCGAGCTTCACCCAAGGGCGGCGACCCGCCGCGCCCAGCGTCGCCGCACCGGCGATCGTCGCGAGGTGTCCCCGCCGTCCAGCGCGTGGCTGCGGGTTATGGCGCGCGTCTACGATCCGTTCGTCTGGCTGGGCGAGTTGTCAGGCATGAGTAGCCGGCGAAGCGCGCTGGCGGGCAACGCCCGCGGCCGGGTTGTCGAGATCGGCGCCGGAACCGGGCTGAACATCGCGCACTATCCCGACGGGATCGCCGAGCTCGTGCTGACCGAGCCCGACGCGGCGATGCGCCGAAGACTCGCCCGCCGTTTGCAGCGGCATGGACGCGTCGCGCAAATCGTCGACGCACCTGCCGAGCACTTACCCCTGGCAGAGGCGTCGGTGGACACCGTCGTCTCGACGCTCGTCCTTTGCACCGTCGATGACCCCGAACGCACATTGCGCGAGATCGCACGCGTCCTCCGTCCCGGTGGGCAACTGCTGTTCATCGAACACGTGCGTGCGAGCTCGCGATTGCTCGCCGCGTGCCAGGACTACCTGTTCCGGCCGTGGCGTGGCTTCGCCGGCGGATGCTGCTGCAACCGCCGGACCGTGGAACTGATGCACGCCTGCGGGTTCGCTGTCGAAGCCGACGGCGCGGTGTGGCGCGGTATGCCGGCGATCGTCCGCCCGCTCGTTGTCGGGCGAGCGACGCCAGGCTGATCAACGGCCGAACGGTCGCCTCTGGTCTTCAACTCCGCCAAGGGCGCAGACGCCTATCGGGGCAGCACGGCCTCGATGGCACTGATGACCTCGGGTGCGTCGGGTTCGGTCCGCGGGCGAAAGCGTTTGACCACTTCACCGTCGGGCGCGACCAGAAATTTCTCGAAGTTCCACTGAATGTCGCCTGCCTGGCCATCGGAGTCGACGGCCTTGGTTAGCTCGGTGTAGAGCGGGTGGCGGTCCTCGCCGTTGACGTCGGTCTTCGCCAGTAAGGGGAACGTCACCCCGTAGTTCTGCGAGCAGAACGTCTGGATCTCTTCGGCCGTCCCCGGTTCCTGGCCCATGAACTGATTGCACGGGACGCCGACAACCGTCAGGCCCCGCTCGCCGTAGTCCTTGGCCAGCTTCTCCAATGCTGTGTACTGCGGAGTCAGTCCGCACTTGGAGGCTACGTTAACGACAAGCGTTGCGCCGTCGGATAATTCGGCCAGCGTGGCCGGTTGGCCGTCGAGGGTGCTCACGGCGATGTCTTTGAGGGTCACCCGACGACGCTAACACTGCCCGAATCCTGCGAATGCCCTCACCGCACTGGCTGGGTCGCGGTCGACAGCGGGCTAGATTACCCGTATGCGCCTTCTTAGCCTGTTCGGTGTAGTCCTGACAATCCTCACAGCGGGGTTGCTGCTGGCAACCCCTGCCGGCGCGCAGCCGCCGTCCAAGCTGACGGATCACCTCACTGACAGCACCGGGGCGTTGACGGATTCCGATCGGGCATCGGTCAGCTCGGCGGTCGACCGGCTCTACCACGATCGGCACATCCAACTGTGGGTGGTCTATGTCGACAATTTCTCCAGGTTCAAACCCGAAAACTGGGCCGACCGCACCCGCGCCGAGAGCAAGATGGGCGACCACGACGCGCTGCTGGCGGTGGCCACGAACACCAAGTTGTACACGTTCACCGCGCCGGGCGACCTCACCGAAGCCGAGTTAAACAGTCTGCAGAGCAACAAGATTGGGCCAGCGGTGGGCGCTAAAGACTGGGGCGGTGCTGCGGTCGCAGCGGCCGACGGGCTGAACAACTCGGCAAGCTCGGCAACCAGCTCGCCAAAGCGCAACTGGCTGCCGATCGCCATCGGTGTCGGTGTCGGCGTGGTCGTCATCGTGGTGCTTCT
>JAVROZ010000024.1:0-4024 GCA_032162485.1 Mycobacterium sp. | reverse complement strand
GCCGGGCTTCGACCAACTCGGGGTTGGTCTTCGGAATGGCGGCGTGGGTGGTGATCACCGCGGTGACCCCACCGGGCAGCAGATCCAGTGACGACGCGTCATGACCGATGCGGATCATCGCACCGCGTGCCAGCAGCGCATGCACCCCGCGCGACTCCTTGGCATCTGACCCCGATACCAGTCCGCCGCGATCCAGCAGGATGCGGGCGATGCCGGACATGCCGGCTCCGCCGATGCCGACCATGTGCACCCGCTGCAGCTCGGGTGGCAGCTGCTCAGCGGTCACCGGCGTCCTCCTGGCTCGGGGAGCTGCCCGCTGACACGGGGGCGCCGGGCGAGGTCCAGCGCCGCCTGGGCCACCTTCTGGGCCGCGTCGCGGTGTCCGACCTGGGCCGCGGCCATCGTCATCACCGCCAGCCGCGGTGCGTCGGTCAGCAGCTCGGACACCTCCCGCCCCACCCGGTCCGGGGTCAGGGCAGCGTCGGCGACCAGCATGCCGCCGCCCGCGTTGACCACCGGCAGCGCATTGAGTCGCTGTTCACCGTTGCCGATCGGCAGCGGCACATAGATGGCCGGCAGGCCAACCGCCGACACCTCGGCCACCGTCATCGCCCCGGATCGGCAGATCACCATGTCTGCGGCGGAGTAGGCCAGGTCCATCCGGTCGAGGTAGGGCACCGCCACGTACGGCGGATCGCCGGGGTCGGCTGTGCGCAACTCGAGAGTGTTCTTGGGGCCGTGCGCGTGCAGGACGGACACGCCGGCAGCGGCCAGGTCGGCGGCGGCCGCCGATACGGCCCGGTTGAGTGAGACCGCGCCTTGGGAACCGCCGAATACCAGCAGCACGCGCGCATCGTCGGCGAAGCCGAAGTGTGCGCGCGCTTCGGCGCGCAACGCGGCACGGTCCAGCGCGGTGATCGTCGCCCGCACCGGCACTCCGACCACCTCCGCGCGACGCAGTCCCGAATCCGGCACCGCAGATAGCACCCGGTCGGCCGACCGGGCACCGACCCGGTTGGCCAGTCCCGCCCGGGCGTTGGCCTCGTGAATCACCACGGGGATGCGCCGGCCCCTACCTCCGAACCGCCCACGTGCGGCCAGATAGGCCGGAAGGGCCACGTACCCGCCGAACCCGATGACCACGTCGGCGTCGACATCGTCAAGCACGGCCCGGGTTTCCCGGACGGCGCGCCACACCCGCGGTGGCAGCCGGGCCAGATCGCCGCTGGGTTTGCGAGGCAGCGGCACCGGAGTGATCAGCTCGAGGTGGTAGCCGCGCTCGGGCACCAACCGCGTCTCCAACCCGCGTGCAGTGCCGAGCGCGGTAATTCGGATCTGAGGGTCCAGAGCGGTCAGGGCATCGGCGACGGCCATCGCGGGCTCCACATGTCCGGCGGTCCCGCCCCCGGCAAGGACGACCGACAGGGATTTACAAGGCGACGACGCGGCACCGGCGGGCAGGGGACTTGTCCCTGGCCCGCCGGTCGATTCCCTGACCTTGTCGTTCACCCGTAACGCTGACCTTCCAATGCGTGTGCGCGGCCTCGCTGACGCCGACCGGCGTACTGCTGGCCTGATCCATGATGCCTCTCCCGCAAATGCGCGGTACCGCCAGATCGGCGGGCAGCCCGATCGCCGCTGCGGGCTTTGGCCTTCGGCGACGGGGCGCCGGCCCGTCGAGGCGCCTGGCGGGTGCCCTGTTTCACCGGCTGGGAGTGCGTGCGCGTGCGGTCGCGGAACGACTCGAGTGGGGTCGGCTCGTAGGGCTTAGGCAGTGGCAGACGCAGTATCCGGGTCACCTTGTCGTCGCTGCCGGCACGCAGCGCGGCCACCGCTTCCGGTTCGTTACGGGCCGCGTTGGCCATGATGCCGATCATGAAAAGCGTTGTCGCTGTTGATGTTCCACCGGCCGAGATCAATGGCAGTTGCAGCCCGGTGACCGGCAGCAGGCCGATCACGTAGCCGATGTTGATGAACGCCTGGCCGAGCACCCACAACGTAGTAGTCGCGGTCAACAGCCGCAGGAAGGGATCGACCGAACGGCGCGCTATACGCATTCCGGTGTAGGCGAACAGCCCGAACAGCCCCAGCAGTCCGACCGCGCCGACCAGGCCCAACTCCTCGCCGATGATGGCGAAGATGAAGTCGTTGTGGGCGTTGGGTAGGTAGTTCCACTTGGCCACACCCTGGCCGAGGCCGTCGCCGAAAATGCCGCCGTGGGCCAACGCGTACTTGGCCTGCCGGGCCTGGTAACCGGTGTCCATCGGATCGTTCTCCGGGTCCAGCCACGACCGCACCCGGTCGGAGCGGTAGCCGGCGGACATCGAGAAGACGGCCCCGGCGACCAGGATCATTCCCAAGCCGCTGATGAATACCCGCAGGTCCAGACCGGCGTACCACAACAGGCCCAGCAGAATGATTCCCATCGAAACGGTCTGTCCCAGGTCAGGCTGGATCATGATCAACCCCAGCGCTATCAGCGCCGCCGGCACCAGCGGAACGAGCAGCTGGCGCAGCGAAGCCCGCTCCATGCGCCGGGCCGCCAGCAGGTGGGCTCCCCAGATTGCGAACGCGATCTTGGCCAGCTCGGACGGCTGCATTGAGAAGCCAGCAATCACGAACCACTTGCGGGATCCGTTGACGAGGTTGCCGATCCCCGGAACAAGCACGAGGACCAGCAAGATGCAGGTGATCGCGTAACTGGTGAGTGCGATGCGCCGGATGAACCGCACCGACATCCGCAATCCCGCATAGCAAGCGACGAGTCCAACAATCGTCCAGAGCACCTGCTTGCCGAAAATCAGCCAGGCCGACCCGTCGTTGCCGTAGGACTGCACGCCCGACGCCGACAACACCATGATCAGGCCCAAGCTTGTCAGCAGCGCGGCGACCGCGATGATCAGGTGGAACGAGGTCATCGGCCGGCCGAGCCAGGCACCGAACGCGGAGCGCGGACCAACGGACTTCGCTTTCGGGCGGCTGGGCTGGACCTTCTCGTCGGTGGACTGTTCGCTGGTTTCCGCCTCGGTCGTTTCTTGGGCGTCGGACGCCGAAGGGCTGGTGTCGCCGTCGTTTCCCTTGCCCCGGCGCCGTAGCCGGGTCAGCGCGTTACTCACACCGCCTACCGGACCGCGGCGCGTACGGCGGCCGCGAAGGCATCGCCACGTGCGGCGTATCCGCTGAACTGGTCGAACGAGGCGCCGGCCGGCGCCAGCAGCACCGTGTCGCCGGGTTTCGCCAGGTCCCGGGCCGCAGCCACCGCCGCGGCCATCACGCGAGTGCCGGTGGCCTCGCGAACGTTATCAACTTGTGTCACATTAGCAACATCAACCTCAGCAGTCGCACCCATCACAACATCCTCGCCTGTAACAACCTGTACGACGGGGACATCCGGCGCGTGTCGTGATAACGCCTCGGCAACCTGCGCCCGGTCCCGGCCGATGAGCACGGCCCCTACCAGGTGCGACGCCACTCGAGCCACCTCCGCGTCCAGGGACGCGCCCTTGAGCAAACCGCCGGCCAGCCACACCACCCGCGGATAGGCCAGCACGGATGCCTCGGCGGCGTGCGGATTGGTGGCCTTGGAGTCATCGACATAGGTGATGCCGTCCGCGACGGCCACCACCTCGCAGCGATGCCTACCCAGCTGGAAACCCGAGACCGCGGACGCGATCGCTTCGGGTCCCACCCCGACGCTGCGCGCCAACGCGGCCGCCGCGAGTGCGTCCAGTACCCCGACGGGGCCCGGCACCGGGATTGAGGTGACCGGCAGCAGTGGCAGGTCCTCGGCGAAGGCGCGGTCGACCAGCTGCCCGGCGCGCACGCCGAGCTCGCCCGCGCCCGGTTCACCGAGCCGGAAGCCGACGCGAACCGGCGCGGTCGTGGTGTCCCGCAGCGCGGCCGCCCGGGCGTCGTCCAGCCCGACCACGGCGACCCGACCGGTCAGCACCCGGGCCTTGGCCGCGGTGTAGTCGGCCATCGTGTGGTGCCAATCCAGGTGGTCCTCGGCGATGTTGAGCACCAC
>JAVROZ010000023.1:0-2870 GCA_032162485.1 Mycobacterium sp. | reverse complement strand
AAGTACTGAAGGCGTCAGAAATTGCGAATGGTGCGCTGGTGTGGTCCGAATGATTGCCGAAGAAGGGCTGGTTGTGGCCACCTGATTGCTTAGGGGGTGTGGTGGCGCCGCTGGACGTCGATCCCCGGCAATTGTCGAGTGCGGGCGACAAGTTCGCTGGCGATGGGATGCGCTGGCGGCGACGCTGGCGGCGTTGACGGGCCAAACCCAAGGCAAAATCGAACGCTTCCACCAAACCCTCAAACGCTGGCTCACCGCCCGGCCCCGGCCGGCCACCATCGCTGATCTCCAAGCCCTGCTCGACGCCTTCCGCATCCTCTACAACACCCAACGAGGCCACCGCGCCCACCCCGGCAAGATCACCCCCGAACAGGCCTACCTCGCTCGACCCAAAGCCCATCCCACCGGACAACCCGCCGCGCACTTCCGCATCCGTCACGACGTCGTCGACCAATTCGGCAAACTCACCCTGCGCCACGGCAGCCGCCTGCACCACCTCGGCACCGGACGAGCCCACGCCCACACCCCGGTCCTGATCCTGGTCACCATCACCACCGTCACCGTGATCAGCAAAACCCGCTACCGGGTCCTCAGCAGCCACACCATCAACCCCGCGAAAAATTACTGGCCCAACCAACAGAAAAAACCCGGCCAGAGGCCGGGGAATCTGTAACCCATGACGCGACTCATCTGTCACCTATGACGCGACTCATCACATGGCGGTGGCGGAGGGATTTGAACCCTCGGACGGTTTTAGCCGTCACACGCTTTCGAGGCGTGCTCCTTAGGCCGCTCGGACACGCCACCGTCAGGGAGCTTACCGAACCAACGGCCTCTCACCCCAATCGCTGGCGGGCGAAGAACTCCTCCAGCGGTGCGGCGCACTCCGCCGCGAGTACGCCGCCGCGCACGGCCGGGCGATGATTGAGCCTGCGGTCGCGGACCACGTCCCATAGTGAACCGACGGCCCCGGTCTTGGGCTCCCAGGCGCCGAACACCACCCGCGCGACCCGCGCCAGCACCAGCGCGCCGGCACACATCGTGCACGGTTCAACGGTGACCGCCAGCGTCGCCCCTTCCAACCGCCAACCGTCGCCGAGCACTCCGGCCGCCGCGCGCAACGCCAGGATTTCCGCATGCGCCGTCGGGTCCCCAAGGGCCTCACGGGCATTCACGGCTCGCGCGAGTTCGGCGCCGTCGGCACCAATGACCACCGCACCGATCGGCACATCACGAGGCCCGGCGGTTCCAGCGACCGCCAGCGCGGCACGAATCAGATCTTCGTCGCCGGGGGTCTGACGGCCGCTCACCGACCGACCTGATGGCGGCGACCCGCTGCGCCCGGCTCCGTCCAATCGTGGCGACCCGCTGCACCCGGCTCTGTCCAATCGTGGCGACCCACTGCACCCGGCTCCGCCGGGCTTGCGATCGCCACAGCCGCGCTTGCGGTCACCGACCGAGGCGGTCGATCACCGCCGACAACTGCTCCGCGAAACCCATCTCTCGGGCGATGCGGCCAAGTTGCTCGTCGGCGTAAAGATCGGTCTCGTCGACGATCACACTCAACACCGCTTCGGGCAACCCGATGTCGGACAGCAGCCCCAGGTCGCCTTCCTCGAACGGATCGGAATCCTCGAGGTCTTCGGGGTTGATTTCGGCATCCAGATTGTCCAGGACCTCGGCGGCGATGTCGTAATCCAGCGCCGCGGTGGCATCCGACAGCAGCAACCGGGTTCCCGACGGCGCCGGACGGACGATGACGAAAAACTCGTCATCCACGTCCAGCAGCCCGAAGACAGCACCGGCGCTGCGCAGCTCTCGCAGTTCGGTCTCGGCGGCCGACAGACTGGTCAGTGACTTGGCGGCCATCGGCGAACAGCGCCAGCGGCCTTCTTCGCGCACAACGGCCACGCCGAAGCCGTCCGGGGTATCCGCGGACGGGCCTGGCGCTGCTGAAGCCCGTTGTGCTCCCATGGCCGCCTACGCTAGTCCCTGACCTGGCCTCTGGCCAGATGAAGCCGGGACGGGCGGCCCGCCGCCAGTTGATCTGTGTCAACCTTGGTCCGTGGCGAAGACACCGGTATGCGTGCTCGGGCTGGGTCTGATCGGTGGTTCGATTATGCGGGCCTGCGCCGCGGCCGGCCGTGAGGTTTTCGGTTACAACCGCTCGGTGGAGGGCGCCCAAGGCGCGCAGACCGAAGGATTTGACGCCACCACCGACCTCAGCGAGACGCTGGCGCGTGCCGCCGACAGCGACGCGCTGATCGTGCTGGCCGTGCCGATGCCGGCGTTACCGACAATGCTCGCCCACCTCCGCGAATCGGCTCCCGATTGTCCGCTGACCGATGTGACCAGCGTCAAGACAGCGGTGCTCGATGAGGTCGCCGCGGCCGGACTGCTGGAGCGCTTCGTCGGCGGTCATCCGATGACCGGCACCGCGCACTCGGGTTGGAAAGCCGGTCACGGCGGGTTGTTCAACAGAGCTCCCTGGGTGGTCAGCGTGGACGATCACGTCGACCCGGAGGTCTGGTCGATGGTGATGACGCTGGCGCTGGATTGCGCGGCGGTGGTGGTGCCCGCCAAGTCCGACGAGCACGACGCGGCCGCGGCCGCCATCTCGCACCTGCCGCACCTGCTCGCCGAGGCATTGTCCGTCGCCGCGGCTGGGGTGCCGCTGGCTTTTTCGCTGGCGGCGGGCTCGTTCCGGGACGCCACTCGGGTCGCGGGCACCACGCCGGAATTGGTGCGCGCGATGTGCGAAGCCAACACCAGCCAGTTGGTGCCGGCTACCGACCGCATCATCGAGCTCCTCAGCCGCGCGCGCGAGTCACTCGCGAGCAACGGATCGGTGGCCGACCTCGTCGATGAGG
>JAVROZ010000022.1:0-3543 GCA_032162485.1 Mycobacterium sp. | reverse complement strand
GGCTGCCACGAGGCGTCGAAGCTCAAAGACCACGCGTGCGCGATCCGCAGGGGCCGGCCCAGACGTGTGGTGGCCGGCCGGTAGACACGCTCGCGGTGGTCGGTGAAATAACCGAGCAGGGCGGCATTGGTGCCGACGACGCCCTTGGGCTCACCGGTCGATCCGGAGGTGAAGATGACATATGCGCTGTGTTCCGGGTGACGGCGCACCGCCGGCGCGGCGGCAGGCAACTGAGAAATACGCTCGGCCACCACGCTGTCGTCAAGCACCAACCTCGGGACCTGTTCGCCGAGCAGGCCCACGTAGCCCGATACGGTGACGGCGAGTATCGGGTTGGCCTGGCTGACAATGGATTCGACGCGTACGGCCGGGAGACTGACATCGACTGGAAGGTAGGCGCCACCGGCTGCGAGCACCGCCAGAATGGCCACAATGGATTGTGCCGAGCGTGGCAGTAGCAGTGCCACGACCGTCTCCGGACCCACCCCGCGGCCGGCCAGCTCCACGGCCAATTGGCAGGCCTGCGCCTGCAGTTCGGCATAGGAATAACGTTCGCCGTCGCCGGCGGTCAGGGCGATGGCCTCCGGTGTGACCTGCGCCTGCCGCTCGAACATCTCCCATACGGTGACATCCGGAATGGGCACCGAACGCGTCGCGACTTCGTTGATCTCGGCGCGCTCCGCTGGGGTCAGGATGTCCAGCGCGTCCGGCGTGCTGTCGCCGATGTCGGGCAGTTGATGCAGCACGGTGACTATCCGCTCACAGAGATCGGCGGCCGAAAGATGCGGCAGCGCTTCACGAATCGCCTCGACGACCACGATCAGCGCGTCGTCTATCAGGTGCGAGACGACAGTCAGCGGGTAGTGGGTCAGGCTCTCGCCCTGAACGGGAGAGAAGCGGGCGCCGTCGGCGGTTGTGAACGGCTGGATGGCGTCCTCCAGCGGCGCGTTCTCGAACACGAAAAGCGTGTCGAACAGGCTGCCGTGGCCATGTGCCCGCTGGAGTTCCGACAGGCTGAGGTAGCCGACGCCGCGCAAGACCGACGATTCGCGCTGCAAGCGTGCACATTGCTCGACCACCGAGACGGTGCTGCTCACCTGGTGCACCACCGGCACGGTGTTGATGAACATCCCGACCATGGTCTCCACGCCGCACAGATGCTCCGGGCGCCCGGAGACGACGGTGCCGAACACCACGTCACGACGGTCGGTGAGCCGGCTCAGCACGACCACCCAGGCGAAAAGCACTGCGGTGTTGAGGGTGAGTCCATTGCGGCCCGCCCACTGTCGCAGCCGGGCCGTGTCGGCCGCAGACAACAACAGGTTCGAAGACTCGGGCACAACGTAATCCAGCGGGGCTACGCCATCGGCCACCATCAGCGGTGCGGAAACACCTTGCAGATAATCAGTCCATTTGGCGATTGCGACCGCCCTGTCCTGCTGGGCCAGCCAGGCGATGTAGTCACGGTACGGACGGGGGGCGGGTAATCCGTCGGCCGAACCGCCCGCCTGATAGACGGCGAGCATCTCGGTGAAGAAGACGCCGAGTCCCCACCCGTCGACCAGGATGTGGTGCGCGGTGAAGATCAGTCGGCGTCTGTTCTCGCCGGGGACCGACAGCAGCACGACGCGCAATGCCGGGCCCCGACTCAGATCGAATGGGCGCCGCCGCTCCGAGCGGGCAATGGAGTCGAATTCGCTTTGTGTCGTGACGCGTTCCGACCACGGCAGCTCCGCGTGCGTCGGCACAATCTGCACGGGCTTGGGCACATCGCGGTCCCAGAATGCGGCGCGTAGGTTCGGGTGCCGTTCCAGCATGGCCTGGGCGCTGCGGCGCAGCAGCGCAACATCGAGCGGTCCCTCGATGTCGGCGACGAACTGCATGGTGTAGATGTCGAGGCCGTCCTCCGCCAGGCGGTACAGCGCGAAAAGCCCTTCCTGCAGCGGGCTGAGCGCAAGAACATCCTCGATCTGCGCCGGAGCTGTGGTCACGATCCCCTCACGACTGGTTCTGCCAGGAGGCGGTGAGCGCGGCCAAGGTATCGGCGTCCAGGCCGGACGCGCTCATTGGCTTGGACTCCGGCGTCGGGTCTGAATCCTGTTCGACTACAATCTGTTCCGTGGCCAGGTCGACGGCTGCGGCCAACTCGGCGATGGTCAGGTTTTCGAATACCATGGCCGGTGTCATCGTCAATCCCTGCGCGGTGGCACGGGCCGCCCATTGCACCGAGATGATGCTGTCACCGCCGAGCGCGAAGAAGTTGTCCTCCCGCTCGATATCGGTGATCTCCAGCAACTCCTCCAGCAAGGCGATGAGCGCCTGTTCGGTTTCCACCGAGCCGCCGGTAACTGGGTGCGACCGTTGCACAACAGTCGTCGTGGCAGGCGCGAGCAGTTTCTCCATGGCCGCCGGCGCCAGTAACTCCAAGGCCGACAAGGCAAGGTCGGGCGTCGTCGCGAATGCCTCAAGTGCAGCGTTGAACGCATCGGCGATCAGCGCAACCGTGTCGGGTTCGTAGAGGTCAGCGTTGGCGACGACCCGTACGTCCAGTTCCGCGTCCGGGGTGACGTTGAGTGCCACGTTCAGATCCAGCAGGGATATTTCGAAGTCCATCGGCAGCGGGACGACAGTGGTATCGCCCGTCCCGGTGAGATCCCTTGGCATCAAGGCCCAGTCCTCACCGCGGAAGTGGATGGAGTGCTGAAACAGTGGGTGGTTTCGGGACGGCGACCGCGGCGGGTTGAGCGCCTCGACGACGCGTTCGATGGGCAACTCCTGGTGGGCCAACGCGTCGAGCACGGCGTCGCGGCTGCGCCCGACGAGGTTACGCAGGCTCGGATCACCGGATACGTCGTTGCGCAACACCACCACATTGGCACACGGGCCATTCGTGTCTGTGGTGGCCAGATCCACCCGAGATGCCACCGGACTGCCGATTGTGATGTCGGTGCCACCGCCGAGCTTGTGCAACAAGACCGCAAGGGCCGCCTGATAGACCATGAACTCGGAGGCGCCAACTTTCTCGGCAAGCTGCGTCAGGGCAGCACGCCGGTTCGCCGACACCATGAAATTAACTACTTCCCCACGTCTGCCGAGAACCGGCGGGCGGACGTGGTCAGCGGCTACTGAGATTTCGTAGGGCATTCCGGCCAGGGCGTCATGCCAGTGGGCCAGCTCGGCCTCACCCCATTCGTTGGATGCATCGAACGCATTCTGTTGCCACAATGCGTAATCCACGAACTGCAACGGCGGTGCGGCCCAACGCGGCACTCTCGCCTGCAGGCGGGCACGATAGGCCAATAGCAGGTCCTCGAACAGTATTCCGAGTGACGTGTGGTCGGTGACGATGTGATGGACGAGCAGCAGCAGCACCCGGGTGTCGGCGTCGAGCACCAACAGCGTGGGCCGGAAAAGCAGCTCAGATTCGAGCGTGAACACGTGCCGACGCAGCTCGGCTATCGTCTCGTCGAGCTGATCTGCGGCGATCTCGGTGACCGCGAGCTCCACCTCGCGGTTCGGATGCACGAATTGGTACGGAATGTT
>JAVROZ010000021.1:0-7650 GCA_032162485.1 Mycobacterium sp. | reverse complement strand
CGCCGGATGTTCGATTACCTTCTGCCGCTGTACCGTTCCGAGGCCTATCTCGAGGACTGGGCCTTCGATCCGGCCGCCACGTATCCGCCGGGCCTGGTGTTGTGGGGTAAGCACGATCCATACCAATCAGCGGAATTCGGGCGTCTCGCCGCCGCGGCCTCCGGTGCCCGATTCCACGAACTCGCCTGTGGGCACTGGTGGCAGGTCGAGCGGCCGCACGAGGTAGCCGCCGAACTGACCGCGCACTGGTCTAACACGGGCTCGGCCGCGGCCTGAGCTTTCGCGGACGTCTCTCGCGGACGTGGTAGACCAAACACCATGGGTGGTCTAGCCGACGAGACACGGTGGATGGATGCCACCGATCAGGCGGCGCTGGTCGCCACGGGCGAGGTGACGCCGAGCGAACTGTTGGAGGCGGCGATCGAACGCATCGAGGAGTCCAACCCGGCGTTGAACGCCGTGGTCATCGAGTGGTTCGAGCACGCACGGTCGGTCGCGGCCGACTCGGCACTCCCCGTCGGCCCGTTTCGCGGCGTGCCGTTTCTGCTGAAAGACCTCTACACCAGCTTCGCCGGGCAGACACTGTCGAACGGCAATGTGGCACTCAAAGCGGCGGCAAAAATCGACACGGCCGATACCACGCTGGTGTCGCGGTTCAAGGCGGCGGGGTTGGTCATTACCGGGCGGACGAACAGCCCGGAGATGGGCAGCTTGCCGACTACCCAGCCGTTGGCCTGGGGCCCGACTCGCAACCCCTGGGCGTTGGACCGCACTGCCGGTGGGTCCAGCGGCGGGGCGGCTGCGGCGGTGGCTGTCGGGATGGTGCCGTTCGCCAACGCCTCCGACGGTGGCGGCAGCATCCGTATCCCGGCGTCGTGCTGTGGTCTGGTGGGGCTCAAGCCGAGCCAGGGCCGGATCACGGTGGGGCCGGCGCGCGCCGAGGTGGGGCTCGGTGTCGAGTTGTGCGTCAGTCGCACCGTCCGCGACACGGCCGGACTGCTCGACGCGGTCCACGGCCCCGGCGTCGGTGACACCGTGATCGCACCCGCCCCACAGCGGTCGTACCTCGAGGAGGTCGGTGCCGAACCCGGCCGGTTGCGCATCGGACTGCTCGACGTCCATCCGCGCGGTGAGTTCCTGCACGAGGACTGCGTTGCCGCGGTGCGCTCGACGGCGTCGATGCTGGAGAGCCTCGGGCACGTCATCGAACCGGCGTGGCCGTCGTGTCTTGCCGATACCACGTTGCAGCAGAAATTCATGGCACTGTGGGCCACCCAGCTGGCGATGGCGGCCCGCGGCTTCAGCGCGACGCTCGGGCGTGAGGTGACCGCCGCCGACATCGAGCCGGTGAACTGGGCGCTTATCGAGCGGGCGCGCGACGTCAGTGCCGTCGATTATGCGGCCGCCGAGAACGCTATATATGCGTTCCGACGGGCGCTGCAGCAGTGGTGGGTCGATGGCTGGGACCTGTTGCTGACCCCGACGGTATCCGAACCGCCGGTACCGCTGATCGAGTTCGAGAGCAATCCGGCGCATCCGACGGCGCCGATGCGCCGGGGCGGCGAATTCGCGGCGTTCACACCGCCTTTCAATATGAGCGGGCAGCCGGCGATCAGCCTTCCGCTGCACCGCAACGCCGCAGGGCTGCCCATCGGCATCCAGCTGGCCGCCGCCTACGGGCGCGAGGATGTCCTGATTCGCGTTGCCGCGCAACTAGAATCGGCGCATCCCTGGGCATCGCACCGGCCCGCGACTACGCAGGCTCAGTAGGAGCATGTGTAGAACGTCGGGGTCGCGTAGTCGTAGCAGGCCTAGGTGCCGGTGGGCGGCTGGTTGGACGGGGTAGCGCTGGCGGTGCCGACAGTGCCGAACGCCGCTGGGCCAAAGGCGGAGGGTGCGTCTAAACGAACATGGGCTGGCAGGACGTTGCCTGCCAGCCCATGTGTACGAAATGGTCGGTTAGATGGGTGTTACTCCCACCGCCTGGGGACCCTTGGAGCCTTGGCCGATGTCGAATTGAACCCGCTGGTTCTCTTCGAGCGACCGATAGCCACTCCCGCTGATTTCGGAGTAGTGAACAAACACATCTTCCGAGTCGCCGTCGGGAGCGATGAATCCGAAGCCTTTATCGCTGTTGAACCACTTCACAGTTCCCTGTGCCATACTCTATCAACTTTCTCATTCTGAACCGGATGTCGACAAACATCCCGCGACAGACTAGCACGGCCGGACGGACCTGTCGGTCGCCCTGAAACCGGACTCACCCTGGCCTCTGAAGTGTGCTGAGGGGAAAGACATTTGGCTCTGAAGTCTGACGAATGCCCGTAGATAGTTGTTTCGCGGTGTAGCATCGACATTGAACGTTTCGTGGCCGGCGCCGATTGCACGCCGATAACTCAATTGATCGTAGTTCTGGCTTCATTTGTCGATCCTCACCTGAGTGTGCCGGGTCAACCCGAAAAGGATCTGCTATGGATCACCCAATGTCGCAACGGGTGTTTGCTGCGTGTCGCGCATGAACGGCGCCGTGCACGGTCGCCGCTTGGCAAGCCCCGTCCGGCTTACCTTGGCAAACGTGTTAGGTGCTCCCGTCGACGGGGCCTGGTGGCCCCACTCGGCCTCGATCGCGCGTGAACTTCCCGAGCTGATCGATGTCCTGTCGCCGCGATTGGGCGACATTGTCTCGATCAGTGTCAACTGGTCGTCCTTGCAGGCTTCGCCGGACTTGGACGCGCTCTACGGCGCACAACCGTCCCTGCCCGGCAAGGTTGCCACTCGCCAACGTCTGATGACGGTCCGCGGAAGTCTCGCTTCGGCGAATATTCTGGTGGTGCCGTGTAGAACGTCCAGCACTCTGGCGGTCATGCTGTTGCGCCAAGCCGCGGACCTGCCCATCCTGCCGTTCGAAGCCCGCACGGAAACGTTTCGTAACGGCGATCACATCGTTCAAGCGGCTCGTGCTGAAAGCGAACTGTGTGACGTGCGGCTACAGGCGGGTGCCATCGAGCACGATGGTGCATAAGGCGTAAATCGTTGGCTATCAAATATGTTAGCCCGGCATCCACCGGGTTCTCATGAGTGTCATGAGGCGTGAGGTCGGCGCCGCGCTTGACGTCGAGATCACAGATGCGACCCGGCTCGAGTTTCAGATTGCGGTCGCGCCACACCCGAATGCCGAGGTCTCCGAACAGTTATCGTTTCTATTGGACGGACGTCTTGTCGAGGCACGAGAGATCAGCGGTATGCACGGCAACCGCATTCATCTGTTGGACGCGCCGGTGGGAAGCCTCTCGGTTCGTTACGACGCGACGATCGTAGGCACGACCGTTCCGCCGCCGGTGACCGAGGATGATCTGTCGATGTATCTGCGCCCGAGCCGCTATGCCGAGGCAGACAAGCTGTATGGTTTCGCGGCAACCGAATTCGGCAACTATCTCGATTCGGCGGCGCTGTTGGAGCGGGTGTCGCTCTGGGTGGGCACCCGGCTGAACTACGTGCCGGGCTCCAGCGATCCGATCGACGGCGCGGTGGAGACGCTGCTCGCCGGGGCGGGCGTCTGTCGCGACTACGCGCACCTGGTGGTTGCGCTGTTGCGGGCAGTTTTCGTTCCGGCCCGGGTGGTGTCGGTGTATGCGCCGGGCCTGTACCCGATGGACTTTCACGCCGTCGCCGAGGCGTACGTCGACGGAGGATGGCGGGCGGTCGACGGTACCCTGCTGGCGCCACGACAGTCATTGGTGCGCATCGCCACCGGCCGTGATGCCGCCGACATCGCCTTTCTGACCAATCATCGCGGGGCGATCACGCTGACCAGCATGATGGTCACCGCGATCGTGGACGGCGACCTGCCCAGGGACTCGATCGACCAGATCGTCTCTATCGGCTGAGGCTGAATTCAATTGGAAGACTCAGTGGCCCGCTCAGGCTCACCATCGGCTTCCAGGGCGCCGGGCCGCAGATACGCGGGTTTCGTATCCGGCTGGTGAGCACGGTCAGCGCCTCGGCAAGTTCGCGCCTGGCCAGGTTGGCCCCCAGGCAGTAGTGAATGCCGCCGCCGAAGGTCAAGATTGCCGGTGCTCCCTCGCGAGTGATGTCGACGCGCTGCGGATCGTCGTAGACCGATGGGTCCCGGTTCGCCGCAGCGGTATTCACTAGAACCGTGGTGCCAGCTGGAAAGAGGTAGCCGCCGACCTCGGCGTCCTCGGCGACGCGACGCAGGGTTCCGCTCGCGATGGGGGAGTGGCGCATCGTCTCTTCGACTGCGCACATCGCCAGTTCGGGTCGGCGGGTGAGCAACTCCCACTGGTCGGGGTGCTCGCAGAGCACCTGCACCGAAGCGGCCAGCTGATTGCGGGTGGTGTCGGTGCCCGCCAACAGCAGGCCGCCGGCGAGCATGCGCAGTTCGGCGGGGTTGAGGCGATCGCCGTCATCTTCAGCGCGGATCAAATCGGAAAGCAGGTCGTCGGTCAGGCTGTGCCGGCGCCGCGCGACCATCTCGTCGACATACTCGTCGAGCTGCCCCCACGCGCTCATAACGAGCGGTTCGATTTCCTTGACGCCCACGATGAAACTGAAGGCTTTGAAAATTTCGTCCGCCCACGACGAAAACTGTTGCCAATCCTCGCGAGGCGCTCCTAACAAGGCGCAGATGATGGGGACCGGGTAGGGACGCGCGATGTCGGCGACAACGTCACAGCGACCGCTTTCGAGACCGTTTTCGAGACCGGTCTGGACGACCCGGTCGATCAGTTCGTTCATCACGGCAACCATGGTGTCGTGCAAGCGGAGGGTGGCTCGCGGAGTGAACGCCTTCGACGTCAGGCTGCGCAGGCGATGATGTGCGTCGCCTTCCAGACAGAGCAGACTGTCGACCACCTTGTCCCAGAGCGGTCCCGAAGTAATGCCCTGGACAACCAGATTGAGCCCCGGGGGGATCAGGAAACGGTTGTCCCGCAGTACGGATCGGACCAGGTGATACGACAGTACTTCGGGTCCGAACGGTCCCAGTGCGATCGGTGCTTGCCGTTGCGCGGCAAAGATGCGCGGATAGACCGCCGCAGGAGTCTCGTTGGCGTCGTAGGTCAGCGTCGGTAGATCGGCGTCGAAAATATCTATGGGAGCGGTACCGACGGCCATGACGGCTCCTTGAGCTAGCTCTACGCCGAAGCTCTGCGCACCCTGGTGTGTGCGCGGACAGTTACGTCGTAATGTATGGCCATTGGGCTGGAGTGTCAACGCCTGACTGAGCTGCCGTGTGGGCACTGGTGGTGCCGCCCCGCTCGGCGCCGAAGCGAGGACTACTGTCGCCGTTGTGGACTTCGAGCTCGACGACGAGCAACGGGCCTGGCTGGCCGAAGTGCGGCAGTTCCTCCGGGACAACGTCACTGCTGCGCTGCGCGCCGAGATGGCCGAGCACGACCTGGAGTTCCAGGGTGGCGAGCTATCCGCTTTCCGCCGCAAGATAGGCGACCGCGGCTGGTTCGGCCTGAACTGGCCCCGCGAGTACGGCGGCCTCGGCCTTACCGCCATGCACCAACACCTGCTGATGAGCGAGTTCGAGTATTGGGGTGTGCCGGGACCCGACCTGACGGTCACCTCGGTGGCGCCGATGATCTTGCGGCACGGCACCGAACAGAACAAGAACGAATTCCTGCCACCCATCGCCAAAGGCGAGATCATCTGCGCGGTCGGCTATTCCGAGCCGAACGCCGGCACCGACCTGGCCAGCCTGCGCACCCGCGCCATTCTCGACGGCGACGAGTGGGTGATCAACGGATCCAAGATCTGGAACAGCGGGGCCCAGCGCTGTACGCACGAATGGCTCTGTGTCCGAACCGATCCGACTTTACCGCGGCACCGCGGAATCTCGGTGATCATGGTGCCCATCGACTGTCCCGGCATCGAAGTCCGTCCGCTGTATGCCTGGTCGGGCTACCGCACCAACGAGACGTTCTTCCGCGACGTGCGGGTGCCGGTGGGCAATCTGATCGGCGAGGTCAACAAGGGCTGGACCTACATCACCGGCGCGCTGGATCTGGAACGCGGCGCCTTGACCAACGCGGGCGACCTGCGTCGAGCACTCGACGACCTGGCGATGCTGGCGCGCCGGCCGCGACGAGATGGATCGGTGCCGGCGAACGAGCCGGTATTCCGACGGCGCCTCGTCCAGGCCGAGGCCGACGTAGAGGTCGCAAAGCTGATGGGATACGAAGCGGCATCGATCCTCGATAGTGGACGGATTCCCTCCGTCGAGGTCAGCGTCGAGAAGATCTTCACCAGTGAATTACGGCAGCGGATAGCGGATTTGGCGATTGATCTGCTGGGGCCCGATGGCTTACTTGCCCATCGCAGCGCTGGCGCACCGCTGGGCGGCTTCTTCGAGCGTCTGTACCGGGTGTCGCCGTTGATGCGTTTCGGAGGCGGGACCAACGAGGTACTGCGGGATGTGATCGCCCAGCGCGGCCATGGCATGCCCTCCTACGGTCGGTGATCGGATGCGACTGCTCCCGGATCGGGACCAACGCGATCTGGCCGCGATGTGCCGCAACCTGCTGGGTGAGCTGCACAGCCCCGGCAGCGACCGCATCACGCCGACGTTGTGGGAGGCGCTTGCCCGGGCGGGAGTGCTCGGATTGGCGATCGAGGAAGAGTTCGGTGGCTCGGGCGGCGCCCTGACCGATCTCGGGGTTTTCTGTGTGGAGGCCGGACGTGCACTGTGTCCCACGATCGTGCACAGCACCCTGCAGGCGGCACTAGCCGTCGACTGGCTGGGCGGGCCGGCAGCTCGCGCGGCCTGGCTGCCTGCGCTGGCTTCCGCAGCACTGCGGGCCACCACCGCGCTGTGGAACCCGCGCGATGCGGCGGTGCTGACTTCACTGCGCGCCACCGCCCGGGGGGACGGTGCTTGGCGGGTGTCCGGCGTGGCCGACTTTGTCTCCGATGCTGACTCGGCCGACCTGATCGTCGTCGCCGCGGAGACCGGATGTGCCAGCAGGGGTTTCGTGCTCGACCTGCGAGCGACACCCGGGATCACCGTCGAACCACTCACCATGATGGGTGGGTACGGCGCAGGCACCGTCGCCTTTGACGATGTGCTGGTCGACGATCCCCGCCGGATCCTTGGCGGTGCCGACGGACTCCACGGGCAGGACCTGCGCCGCGTCGCCAATGCGGCGACCGCATTGGGATGCCTGGACTTGGTCGGGGTGGGCGAGGCGGTGTTGCAGTGCACCGTCGACTACACCAAGATGCGGGAACAGTTCGGCCGGCCGATCGCGTCTTTTCAGGCTGCCCAGCATCTGGTGGCCGACATGCACATCGCGCTGTCGGCCGCGCGGCTGGCTGCCCGTTCGGCGGTGTTCTGGATCGGCCGCGGCCACACCGCCAGCCGGGAAACCGCCGTCGCGAGGATCCACGCAACGGCGATCAAGCAGATCACTCTGGATGCTCATCAACTGCACGGCGGAATGGGGTATGTGGTCGACACCGACCTGCACCTGTTCTCCGAACGAGCCCGGGTGCTGTCGACTTTGGGCGGGGGAGCCGACGTCGCCGCGACGTGGCTTGACGCGGAGATGGATTGGGAGAAGGGCCAGTGACGTCCGAAACTGACGAGAGTCTCATCGATGCCGAATCGGCAGCGCGGGTCGG
>JAVROZ010000020.1:0-2627 GCA_032162485.1 Mycobacterium sp. | reverse complement strand
CGTACTGGATCGACCGCCTCGAACAGATGCTCAACGTACTCGTTCGAGATCGTGACACCATCGGTCCGGACCGTTCGGTCGACGTCCGATTCGACGACTTCATGGCCGACGAACTCGGTGTTGCCGAGCGGGTGTATGCCCTGGCCGGCCAACCATTTACCGACGAAGTACGCGCGGCCACTGGCGACTACCTGGCCGGCCACCGGCGCGGCCGGCTGGGCAGCGTCGAAACGTCATACGAGATGTTCGGACTGACGGAAGGCGATCTGCGGGACCGGTTTGCGCCCTACGTCGAGCGTTTCCTCAAGTAGGACTACGTTCTTCAGGCATGACTAGTCTGCCCACATTGGACGGTGTCGAGCACAAATTCGTCGACGTAGGAAGCGGCGTCACCATCCACGTCGCGGACGCCGGTCCGGTCGATGGTCCAGCGGTGATGCTGGTGCACGGCTTTCCAGAGAACTGGTGGGAGTGGCACGAGTTGATCGGGCCGCTGGCCGCCGACGGCTACCGGGTGCTGTGCCCCGACCTGCGTGGTGCGGGCTGGAGCTCGGCGCCGCGGTCGCTGTACACCAAGGCCGAGATGGCAGACGATCTCGCGGCGGTGCTGGACAAGTTGGGCGTCGACAGTGTGAAGCTCGCCGCCCACGACTGGGGCGGCCCGGTGGCCTTCATCCTGATGCTGCGCCATCCCGAGAAGGTGACCGGTTTCTTCGGGATGAATACCGTTGCGCCCTGGGTGAAACGGGATCTCGCCTCGATCCGGAACATCTGGCGGCTGTGGTATCAAATCCCGATTTCACTGCCGGTGATCGGTCCCCGACTGCTCAGTGATCCCAAGGCCCGGTTCGCCCGCGCCCTGGGGTCGTGGGTGGGTAGCGGTTTCAATCTTCCCGAGGACGACATCCGGCTCTACGTCGAGTGCATGCGCCAGCCGGGGCATGCGGAGGCCGGTTCGCGCTGGTATCGCTCCTTCCAAACCAAGGAGATGCTGTCCTGGATGCGCGGCGAATACAAAGACGCCCGGGTCGAGGTTCCGGTTCGCTGGCTGACCGGTACCGACGATCCGGTGGTCACTGCGGATCTGGCCGACGGATATGGCGAGCACATCAGCGATTTCGAGGTTGAGCTGGTCCCCGGCGTCGGACACTGGATCGTGCGCCAACGACCCGATCTGGTGTTGGACCGACTGCGCGCGTTCTTGCGCCTCTAGTCTTATGGTCGCGACCCGCTGCGCGCGGCCTACCGCCGCGCTTGCGATCGCGACTAGTCCGGCTGGACCAGAATCCGGATCGGGTTGCCCTCCTGCCGCTCCAGCTTCTCGATGCCCGCCGCGATGTCTTCCAGCGCGATGATCTCACTGACCGACCGTGAAAGATCAAGGCGTCCATAGGAAACCAGTCTCGCCAGGGTTTCGATGTCGACGTTCTGGTAGCCCAGGTGACCCAGCGCCTGCTTGCGGCTCAACCCGAACATGGCGGTGGGGCCCACGGTCGGTGACTCCGCGCTCATCCCGACGCCCACCAACCGGCCGCCGGAGGTCAGCGATTCCAGGGCCTGCTCGAACGTCGTCTTCAGGCCGACGGCGTCGAACGCCACGTCCAGCTTGCGCCCGCCGGTGACCTCGGCGATCTTCTCCTGCAACCGATCGTCGCGGGTGTCGAACGCATAGTCCGCACCGATTTCCAACGCACGCTCCAGCACGGCCGGATTGATGTCCAGGGCGATCACCGGTACCGCACCGACCAACCGCGCGAGTTGCACGATGTGGGTGCCGACACCGCCGACGCCCCACACCCCGACCGACTCTCCGATCGCCACCTTGCCGGTCCGGACGACGGCGCCGAACGGAGTCGAGACCGCATCGGCCAGGATGGCGGCCTGCTCGAGTGGAACGTTGTCGGGCACCCGGGTCAGGCCTGCTGCCTGAGCAACGGTGTATTCGGCCCACGCACCGTCATAAGCAAAAGCCATCAACTGGATCCGCAGGCAGTTCACCACGTCGCCCCGTCGGCAGTTCGGGCAGGTCTGGCAGGGTCGGCCGGCGGCGACCACCACCCGGTCGCCTTCGGTCCAGCCGGACACGTCGGGGCCGAGTTTGGCGATGGTGCCCGAGGCTTCGTGGCCTTGGGTCACCACGGGAGTCATGGCCGGGAAGGTGCCGTTGATCAGACTCAGGTCCGAGTGGCAGATCCCGCAGAAGGCGACCTTGACGAGAACTTCGCCCGGACCCGGTTCGGGAATCGGAACGTCTTCCAGCACAACCGTTTTGGTGTCAGCGTAGAAGCGCTCGGCCCGCATGGTGGCTGTCATGGCTACTCGACGCCGATGGTGACTTCGGTGGATTTGATGAACACCGTCGCCGGCTGGCCGATTTGCAAGCCGAGGTCGACCGCGGCGTCTTTGGTGACCGAGGAGGTGACGACCTGGTCGCCGCCGTCGAGGCGGACCTTGACGATTGCCATCACACTGCCGAGGTTGACCTCGGTGATGGTTCCCTTGAGCTGGTTTCGAGTCGATAGACGCATGGCAATTGAACCTAGTGGCAACCCGGCGGCGCCTGATATCGAGGCCCGAGCAAGGCGATAGACGCATCCACCGCTGGTTCGACGATGTCGCGGGGGGGT
>JAVROZ010000019.1:0-4867 GCA_032162485.1 Mycobacterium sp. | reverse complement strand
AGTTGGAGTCCCAGGAGGAAGCACGCGTCGCCGACGAATTCGCCCAGTTCCTCGACAACACACACGAACTTGTCGGCGCGCTGTTAGAAGTCGTCCGGCTGGTCGCCGGCCTCGAACAGCGACTGGGCCCGCTGCTCTTCAAAGAGCTTTTGGCACTGCACTTCTCCCCTACCCGGCCTAGCCGGGATGAGTGGACCGATCATCCGGTGATCGTCCTGTTAATCCAGGAGATCGAACGGGCCCGAGGTGACGGCATGGTGCATCCCGAAGTGGATGGTTTTTACAGCGCGACGTTCTTCCTGCTCGGCGTCTACGGCGTCCTCACCACCACCGACAACGCCGAAAAGCGCGACACCATGCTGACGAAGCTGGTCGCCACCGCCCTACGCGGTCTGGAGTTCCGATGAGGCGGTCGCCTACCCCACCACCGACCGAGTACGCCACAACCACTGAAGAGGAGGACTGAAATGGATTGGGTCTGGGAGATCCTGCGCTATGTCGCAGCCTGGGGCGGGACGGGCTTAGTCATCTGGTTCTGGTACTGGATGTTCTCCAATCTCGGCACGTTCTGAGCCCCGATGATCGAACTCTCCGACGCACAGGCAATGGCGATCGAACGCAGTTGTGCAATAACGGCTGTCGCCCTCAGCGGTCAGCGTCGAGAGGGTGTGCGGCTGGTGACAGGTGAACATCGCGAGTTCAGCTTGAGTTCGACACTCGGCTTCGTGCACGTCCCGTACCCGTCTATCGGAAGGGACTGGACTCGCCGAACCCTGACATGCGGTGTGGCATTTCAATGTTCGCCGTCAAAAGAACGGCTCGTGACGTTTCGGCTGAACGAGCTGTCGGCGCGCGAACTGCGCGCACTCACCGTCGTCGAGGCCAGTGTGGCCCTGGGGTGGATCGCGTCGAACTGGCCCGGACTGCTCGATGAAGCGCGCCGGGTGCTTCCCGAGCTCCACCAGTTATCCGCCGCCACCGATGCCAGCGAGATGATCAACCGCGCGGTCTCGATGTCACGCACCGGCGCGCCGTTGCGCGTTCATCCGATACTGGGCAGATTGCCCCTGGCCTACACGGCGCCGCAGGGGTTGACAGACAAGTTGCGTCGCAGCTTCGGCAGAATGCCTTGGACCACAACACAGAAACGTCTGCCACGCGCACACTCAGTTCCGGTCGGGGGCGACGGTGGCGTACGCAACCCCAACCTGCCACCGCCCAGCCGGCCTCAAGACAACGACCTCGACATCACCCCTGAGCACCGGCCGGGTATCCCCTACCCGGAGTGGAATTCCTGGACAAAGAGTTTCATGCGGGATCATGTTGCCGTTCTCGAACGCGTCCACGCCACCCGGACCCGCTCGCCGGAGCCCGCCTCCGCGGAACTGCGGAAGTGGTTTGAGGAACACACCCACCGCGCGATGAAGAATCGCCTCGAGGACGGCTCGGATCTGGACGTCGAGCAGTACGTGCGCCACTACATCGACCTCGCCACCGGCGAAGCGATCGAGCCGCGCATCTTTCGGGACCTGCTGCCTAGGAGCCGCGACGTCAGCACGGCGCTACTGCTGGATGGCAGTTCGTCCTTAGGGGTTCACGGCGGACGAATATTCAAACTTGAATTGGCCTGCGCCGACGCACTATCGAGGGCGATGACGCTCGCCCGGGAACGCCACGGCATCTTCGTCTTCACGGGCAACACGCGACACCGCGTCGAAGTCAGTTGCCTCAAGGACTTCGGGGATCGTCGCTTCGTGCCGCCGGGCCGCCTCGGTCTGGTCACCGGTGGGTATACCCGGCTCGGTGCACCGTTGCGCCACTTGACCAGTCGGCTTCTTGCCCAGCCCTCCGAGCGACGCCTGCTCATCGTCATCGGTGACGGCCTGATCTCGGACGAGGGTTACGAGGGGCGCTACGCCTGGGCCGATGTCGCGCATGCGGTCGAGGAGGCGAACGACGCGGGCGTATCCATCTATTACGTAGGTGTCGGTCCGACCCGCGTCGACCCGCTTCCCGAGGTCTTCGGACCCCGCCGCTCCCAACGAATCCGGCGGGTCGAGGAGCTTCCGCGGGTGCTGGCCCACGTCCACCACGAGCTCGTAACCGCTTGAACGACAACGCACTGAGGAAGAAATGACCACCGACACGTACTACTCGAACGGCAACGAAGTTCAGTTGTTCGAGCAGGCCTATCAACAGCGGCTGCCGGTGATGCTCACCGGCCCGACCGGCTGCGGCAAGACACGGCTGGTCGAGCACATGGGTCTGCTGCTGAGCCGACCCGTTGTCACTATCAGCTGCCATGACGATTTGACCAGTTCGGATCTCGTCGGCAGATTCATGGTGACCGGCGGCGATGTGGTGTGGACCGATGGCCCACTGACCCGGGCGGTCAAGGCCGGCGCGATCTGCTACCTCGATGAGGTCGTCGAAGCCCGCCACGACTCGCTCGCCATTCTGCATTCACTGACCGACCACCGCCGTGCTCTCTTCCTCGACCGAGCAGACGAAGTCGTCAAAGCGCCCGAGGCCTTCATGCTCGTCTGCTCCTACAACCCCGCGTACCGCAGTTCGCTCAAGGAACTGAAGCCGTCTTTCAGGCAACGCTTCGTCACACTCTCGATGCGATATCTGCCCGCGGACCGCGAAGCCGAAGTGATCGTCGCCGAAGCGGGCATCGAGCCATCGACCGCAACAAGACTCGTTGCCTGCGCCGCCGCCATCCGGACCGCGGACCACGCCTTTCACTTCGAGCCGCCGTCTACTCGCGTCCTGGTCACCGCGGCGCAGCTGATCGCCGCCGGAGCAAGCGAATTAGAGGCGGCAGAAGCCTGCGTCCTTGCCCCATTGTCGACCGATGGGGCCATCGCCGACGGCTTACGCGAGGTCGCGGTCGCCAGCCTCGCCACCGCCGACAGCTCGCGTACGCCTCGATAGACGAACTAGGAAAGGAGCAACATGGATCGCAAGGAGCGACAGCGCAAGAAGGCGCTCATCATCCTGCAGGTCGTCATCTACGGCTACCTGCTGCTGATGTTTGGAATCCAGCTCTACATGTCCTTCGCCCGCGGCTGGTGGGAATTGTGAATCTTCCGCTACTGAATCGGCTTTCAAACGGAAAATCCGCGGTACCACCGGATGAGTCGGTCAGCCTCGATGACCATCACGAGGAATCCCGTCTTGCACAACGCCGTGCCGACAAGTGGATGATCGTCGGCGCCGCCCTGATGGGGATGTGGGCGCCGGGCCTGATCGGCTTCCCCATCTTCATGCGCGGAGTCTGGTTGCAGCGCCAGGCTTTACGGGCAGGTCTGTCGGTGCGGCCGATGATCGTCACCTTGATCGGTTATCTGGTGCTGATCGACGGTTGCCTCAACAGCCTGGGCTGGTCACTGGATCTGGTCGCCAGCCACACGTTGATCAACCGGGTGTTGCTGGTCGGCTGGGGCAACATGTTCGATGCCGGTTATTTCTGGCATTACAACGAATTGTGGGTCGGCGGCGCTGCCGGGCCGGGTGAGAAAGCCTATGTGGCGGGGCTGATCCTGACGGTGTTCGCGATGCGGTGTGCGGCGGCGATCGGCTTCCTGCAGATGAAGCGGTGGGGTCAGCAATGGATGATCATCACCTGCTGGATGGGCGTGGTGATCTGGTGCGCCTATGTGTTCAACATGACCATGTACGCCGACGTGCGCTATGCGGGCGTGGTGTTCCCCGTCATCGGCTGGTGGCTCTACGACATCTTCTACATCACGCCGTTCCTGGCAATCCCCTATCTGCACACGGTCAACCGCGAAATCTTCACCGACTGACCAGTTTAAGGAGCTCAATGTGACTTCAGCCTCATCCGCACCGGCGTCCACCGAAGACAAGGACCCGGCCGAGAATCTACCCCCTGGCACCACGCCGTATTACGCGCGGATGCACAAGTACATCAAGCGCGCCGTCCTCGTCTGCCTGGTCGCCCTTGTCCTCGAAGGCGCCTTCACCCTGCCCTTCATGGCGGTCTACTACGGTTACCCGACGCTGAGCCTGACCGAGATCTGCAGTGAATTGCTCAAGGTCCGCTACTCCGACGACACCCTGGAATGCAAGGTTCCTTATCCGATGCTGGGGCCACCCGAGGGCGCTGAGGGCAAGGACACCGCCCGGGACCAGTGGGGCATCCAGCCGGTCCCCAAGTATCACCGGCTCGGCTTCCGCGAATTAGTGCGCATTCACGACGCACGGCTGGCCCGGCAGGCCGCCCAGCCACATGGTGCCCCGGCTCCGTGATCAAGGCACCCGAGGACCACGCGGACAACTGGGATCTCCGTCACGAAGATTTCCGGGACAACGAATTCCTGTATGAAGTCTATTCGCTGATGCGACGGAATGCGCCCTTCTCGCACACGGATACGCCGTTTTTGAGCGCCACTCCCGGCGGCGCGTGGGTGGCAACGCGATACGCGGAGTGCTACCGCATTCTGCAGGACTGGGAGCACTTCTCCAGTAGCCCGACACCGGAAGCGTCCGAGCAGCTCGCAGGCGATCTGGTAATCACACTGGATCCCCCACGGCAACAGAAGTTTCGCAAGGTTCTCAACCCCTACTTCTCGCCGGCGCGAATGAAGGCGCTGCGGCCCCAGATTCGGGATGAGACCGACCAGTTGATCGACGCATTCATCGAATCGGGGGCCGGTGATCTCGCTCAGGTCGCCTGGCGGCAGCCGGGCATCGTCTTCTTCAAGTATCTGCTCGGATTGCCGACCAACGACGCGCCGCTATGTATCGAGCTGACGGATACTGCGCTCAACGGTGAGACCGAAGAAGTTCGGATGGGCGGCTGGGCCGGCCTCTATCAGCACCTCCATGACGCGGTGTCGGC
>JAVROZ010000018.1:0-4218 GCA_032162485.1 Mycobacterium sp. | reverse complement strand
CGCTGGTGCACGACACCTTCTTCGACACGGTATTGGCCCGGGTCCCGGGCCGAGCCGACGAGGTGCTGGCCGCAGCCAAGGCCGGCGGCGTCAACCTGTGGCGGGTCGACGCTGACCACGTGTCGGTGGCCTGCGACGAAGCCACCACCGAAGCGCACGTGACGGCGGTCTTGGCGGCGTTCGGCGTCGCAGCCGGCGATCCCGCACGTGTGGCCGAGATCAGCACGCGCACATCAGATTTCTTGACCCACCCCGCGTTCAGCCAATACCGCACCGAGACCTCGATGATGCGCTACCTGCGCACCCTGGCGGACAAGGACATCGCCTTGGACCGCAGCATGATTCCACTCGGGTCTTGCACCATGAAGCTCAACGCCGCCGCTGAGATGGAGTCGGTGACCTGGCCCGAATTCGGGCGTCAGCACCCGTTCGCCCCCGCAGCCGACACCCCGGGGCTCCGTCGGCTCATCAGTGACCTGGAGGACTGGCTGGTGGCGATCACCGGCTACGACGCGGTTTCCTTGCAGCCCAATGCCGGATCGCAGGGGGAGTACGCGGGCCTGTTGGCGATCCACGACTACCACGCCGGCCGTGGTGAGCCGCACCGCGACATCTGCCTGATCCCGTCCAGCGCACACGGCACCAACGCCGCGTCGGCCGCGTTGGCGGGGATGCGGGTGGTGGTGGTGGGCTGTCACACCAACGGCGACGTCGACCTTGACGATCTGCGCGCCAAGGTCAGTGAACACGCCGACCGGCTGTCGACCCTGATGATCACCTACCCCTCCACGCACGGTGTCTATGAGCACGACATCGCCGACATCTGCGCCGCCGTGCACGACGCCGGTGGGCAGGTGTACGTCGACGGCGCCAACCTCAACGCGCTGGTCGGCCTGGCCCGGCCGGGGAAGTTCGGCGGCGACGTCAGCCATCTGAACCTGCACAAGACGTTCTGTATCCCGCACGGCGGTGGCGGCCCGGGTGTCGGGCCGGTGGCGGTCCGCTCACACCTGGCTCCGTTTCTCCCAGGCCACCCGTACGCTTCCGAACTCCCGCAGGGTCATCCGGTGTCGTCGGCGCCCTACGGGTCGGCCTCGATTCTGCCGATCAGCTGGGCCTACATCCGGATGATGGGCGGCAACGGCCTGCGGGCAGCATCGCTGACCGCGATCGCGTCGGCCAATTACATCGCCCGCCGCTTGGACGAGTACTTCCCGGTGCTATACACCGGCGAGAACGGTATGGTCGCCCACGAATGCATCCTGGACCTGCGTGGTATCACCAAGGCGACCGGCGTGACCGTTGACGATGTCGCAAAGCGGTTGGCGGACTACGGCTTTCACGCTCCGACCATGAGCTTCCCGGTGGCCGGCACGCTTATGGTGGAGCCCACCGAAAGCGAGAGTCTGGCCGAGGTGGACGCCTTCTGCGAGGCCATGATCGGGATCCGCGGCGAGATCGACCGCGTCGGTTCCGGGCAGTGGCCAGTGGACGACAATCCGTTACGGGGTGCGCCACATACGGCCGAGTGTCTGGTTGCGACGGACTGGGACCACCCGTACACGCGGGAGGAAGCCGCCTATCCGTTGGGCAAGGCCTTCCGGCCTAAGGTGTGGCCGCCGGTGCGGCGCATCGACGGTGCCTACGGCGACCGCAATCTGGTCTGCTCGTGCCCGCCGATAGAGGCGTTTGCCTAGCGGTGCGACGATGCGCGCCGCGACAACGGCGCGAGGAGAAGCAGGGCGATCGGGCCTAGCGCTGCGACGATGCGCGCCGCGACAACGGCGCGAGGAGAAGCAGGGCGATCGGGCCTAGCGCTGCCTTAGAAGCGGTCGATGATCGCTTGGGCGATGCGCTCGGGCGCGTCTTCTTGAATGAAGTGCTTCGCGGTGGGCAATTCGATCACTTCGAGGTCGCTGAATGTCGCACGCATCCGCGGGATTGACGGGCCGGGTCGGAAGGCGACATCCCGCATGCCCCAGACCACCAGGGCAGGCTTGGCGCCCAGCGTGGCCGGTACGTCACGGGCGAGCCGTTCCAGCAGCGGACGCGCCGCCAAGAGTTCCTTGGGCATTTCCGCTACGCCCACCCGCGCCGCCGGGTCGGGCTGCACCCGGCGGTAATGCTCCATCACCGCTTCCTTGGGCAGAAACTCGGTTCCAGCGGGAATCAACCGCTCCACGAAGAAGTTTCGCTGCAAGATCGCGTACTGCATCGGGCGACTGGACATCACTTTGCTGAAGATCTTGGTGGTGCGGTCGTCGATCGGCCAGAACCAGGTATTGCCCAGCACGACTCCGCGGACCCGAGCGGCACGCTCGACCGCGACCGCCATACTGATCGGACCACCCCAGTCCTGGCCCATGGTCAGGTAGCCGTCCAGACCGAGATGGTCGACGAATTCGCCCACCACGCGGGCATGTTCGTCGATCTTGTAACCGAAACCCGGCGGGCGCTGCGACAAGCCGAAGCCGAGGTAATCCAGAGCTATGCAGCGGAAGCGGTCTCGCAGCGCCACAATGATGTTGCGGTACAGGAAGCTCCACGTCGGATTGCCGTGGCAGAACAGGATCGGCGGTCCGTCTCCCTCGTCGACGTAGTGGAGCCGACCCTGTGAGCTGTCAAACCAGCGCGACTCGAACGGATACAACTCGGGATCCGGTGCGAACTGCAAACCCATAGCCCTTCCAGGCCCTTCCAGTCAGCTCAGGAAGCCGTTGACGGCAGTGACGAGTTCGGGCGAGGCCGACGTCGCCAGGTTCTGGTAGCCGCCGCCGCTGAGCCGGGCGACAGCTTCCCAGGTGGCCCGATCCGGATCGCCACCGAAGTCGATTACGTTGACGGCCACAGGTTTTGCGGGGTCCGCACTCTTCTTGATGAAATCCTGCAGCCCGGCACCGTCCAAACTCTGGTCGGTGTGCGGTCCTGCGGTGATCACCAGTATCGAATTCTCTTGGCCGACACGGAAATTGGCCTGCATTTCCTGGTAGATCAACCGCAGCGTGGTGAACGAGACCGCCCCGCCGCCGGATGAATACTGCTTGTCCAGGGCGGCCAACAGCGCCGCGGTGCGCGGCTGGCCGTTGACCTGGTCGGCCAGCGGCCCGGCCGGCACTTCCGCCCGACCCTCATGGCCGTCGAAGGTCCATAATCCGATGGTCGCGCTGGGCGGCAGCGCCTTGATCTGGCCGCCGAGCGCGGCGATGACATTGGCCAACCGCGTTTTGCCGCCGCCGTCGTCGTTGGGCAACGACTGGTCGAGCATGATGGTCGCGGCCACTCCGGTCGACGGCGTGGCCAACGTGTCGGCCAGCTTTGCCCGCATGGCATCGTCTCCGACCGACAAGGTGGCGGGCAGTGCCGCGAAACTGGTGACCGGACTGCTCGGTGGCTTGACGCCGCCCACCCGGAATCCCGCTTTGGCCAGCCGCGCAAGTTGCTCCGGCTTGTGCATGTATCTGGAGAAGGCGCTGGCCGCCGTGGTCTGTTCCTGCGACAACCAGGAACCGCTGAGCAGCACCGTCGGATAATCGGCCACCGCGACCGGCCCGGGTGGCGTCCAGGAGCCCAGTTTGCTCTTGGCATCCGACGTCGACTGGCCGCGTTGGAACAGCTGCTGCTCAGTGGTGATCACCGCGTGTAACGGCGCGGACGCGACATCACCCGGCTTGAGCAACGTGTTCATGGCCTCGGTCAGCGAGTCGTCGGCGAGTTTGGGTTGCCCGCCCACCAGGCTCCGCACCGCGCCGACACCTGCCGTCGGCGGTGCTCCGGCCGGCGCCGACGCGGCCGCTATCGCCTCACCGGCCAGGAATGAGGCGTCGGCATTTCCGGTGACGGGCAGCGCCAGCCGCAGTGATCCCCACGTCGGCGAATTGAGGCCGGCCATCGAATTCGGGTTGGTCTGCAAGCCGGGCAGCGCCGCCCAGTTCTGCTTGGACAGCACCTGCTCGAACTCGGGCCGGATTGCGAGCAGCACCGGAGACGTCACCAGGGAGCGGGTGTCACTGATGGTCTTCTGGCCCGCCGCACCGGACAGCCGTGCCGCGGAGATCGAGCTGCCCGGAATCCACAGGCCAGGTTGGCTGCCGAGCTCGGCCGGCCACTTGCCGACGAAACCGCTGATGACGGCGTCGGAGCCAACCGATTTGACGGTCACCGCGACGCAACGGTCACCGATGGGAGCGGAAGTGGTGTTGTAGCTGTCGGCGAGCTCTT
>JAVROZ010000017.1:0-12755 GCA_032162485.1 Mycobacterium sp. | reverse complement strand
TCGTTTCAGGTAGTCCGCAATTTCGGAGGCCAGTGGTGTCGAGTTGAGGCGGATCGCCCGGAGCGGCCCATTGGGCGGAATGCCGTAGCCGATCGCGAACATCCCGTCACCCACGTGCGAGGCAAAGCCGCCGCGTGGGTTGCCGTGCTCGTCGAGGACGCCAATGTGGCCGATTAAACCGTGCAGATTCGTGCCGAATCCGGTGGCCGCGACGATCACCTGTGGCGCAACGGCGGTGCCGTCGGCGAGGATCACCTCACGGGACTTCAGTGCCCTGACGGCGCCGACGACCTCGATGCGCCCGGCCCGCACGGCGTCGACGAGCTCATCGGCCAGCGTGGGGATGCGACCTCGTTGCTCCACTGTGGCCTTCAGCCCGAGCGGTGGCCGCCCGAAACCGTGAGCCGACAGGTCACCCCACATCAGGCGGTTCATCCGCGTGATCACCGGATCGACGATGCGCGCGGGGACCCTCGAGAACAGCTCGAGGAAGATGTCCGACGGAAAAGGTCCCATGGCCCGCCGCACCAGATGCGGCGGTGTGCGCACCGCAAGCCAGATACGCCGCGCGCCATCGTCGGCGAGCTGGACGGCGATGTCGGCGGCCGAATTGCCTGCGCCAACGACCAGTACGTCGCGGCCACGGTAGGGCCAAGCGTTGGTGAAGTCCCCGGAATGAACGATTTCGCCCTCGAACCGGCCGATTCCAGGCCAGGCGGGAACGGTGGGTGCACCGTAGTTGCCCGTGGCCAGGATGATTGCCGGACTTTGAATTTCACCCGACGACGTGTCAAGTCGCCATAGTGCCCCGGCGCGGTCGACCCGACGGACTTCGCAGCCGAGCTTGAGCGCGATGTTCTGCCGCGCAACGTAGTGATCGAAATAGCGGACCATGTCCTCCTTGGTCGGCCAACGGCCGGCGCTCAAGGGAATCCGTTGTCCGGGAAGGTGCGACAGAAATCCGGTCGTATTGAGGCGAAAGTTGTCGTAACGCCTACGCCACGAAATCGCCGGGGCCGCTGCGCGGTCCAGTACGAGTGCTCGGATGCCATGGTGAACACCGAGTTCGCGTGCCACGGCCAGGCCAGCCGGCCCGGCGCCGATCACAACCGCGTCATGGCTGTCGCCGACATGGGCAACGCTATCGTCAAGCGCTGGTAGCGACATCTGCCCGGACCTCGTGATTGACTGTCTTGCTAGTGAGAAACGCTGCGAAAGGCGGAATTTCGTCGGCCGCGCACTCGATGCTGACCACCGCCGGTCCATCGACGGCCAATGCCGCGCGCAACTCCGGGGCCAACTGCTCCAGGTCAGTCACATCGACCGACGTCAGTCCCGGAAACATCGCTGCCAGACCGGAACCCAGCTGGCTGGAACTGAATCGGTTGTAGCTGTACAGATCGTCGTAGAACAGTTGTTCGCGGGTCACACACATGGCGTGAGCATTGTTGTTGAACAAGATAAAGGTCACCGGAAGCTGGTACTGAATGGCGGTGTGCACCTCCATGCCGTGCATGAAGAATGCACCATCACCGGCAATGATCACGGTGCGCCCAGCGGTGCGTCCGTGGTTCGCACGTCCAAACGCCATCCCGATGCCGGCGCCGAAACTGTATCCCATCCCGCCCATCCCGAGCGCGACCACGAATCTGCCGTCCCGGCGCGCCGGCAGATGGTGGATTGCCGCGGCCCCGGTGTTGCCGGCGTCGACCACAATGTCGGTGCCATCGGGCAGCACACCGTCGAGCACCGCCATGGCATCGCGGTACCGCACACCCACGCCCGTGTACGGCGGCGGTGTCAATTCAGTGCGTAGCACCTTGTCGGGAACGCGCAGCCTCGTAGGCCGCCCGGATCCAGACAATGCATCGATGAGCATGCGCAGTGATCCACGTAGGTCCTCGGTGTGCACGTGGGTGCACGGAAAGTACGGTGGCGCAGACCCGATCGACACCACTGGCACCGATGCCAATGCGTCGTCGAGCCCAGTACGCGCCGTGACCGACAGTCTGGTGCCGATCACCAGGCACACAGCGCTGGCAGCCACGGCTTCGGCAACACCCGGGTGGCCCATGACGCCCGTGACCCCCAGGGCGGACGATGATCCGAAACCCGGTGTCCCCGCGACATCTTTGGCGTCGGGAACGGTTGCCACTTGCGCGCGTAACACCGCGCGCAACTCTTCGAGCTCGCTTCGGGCGTTGTCACGGGCCACCTGCTCGCCCACGATGAAGGTGACAGGACCCTGCGCGCGCCGTAGTGCCCGGACGATAGGTTGCGGGTTGCCGATGGGCCGAGGTTCGGGCAACCAGTTCGCCGGGTCGACGACCTCAACCTGACCTTGCTGAATATCTTTGGGCAGCAATAATACTGCGGGCCCGCCGGTCCGCGCGATCGCGATGGCGCGGGTCAGTGCTGGGATGATGCCCGCCGGCGTGAGGACACGCTCACACGATAGCGACACCGCCGAGAACAGCGACTCGGCGTTCAGCGACCCGTTGCGTCCGCTGGTGTCCTGAAAGCTGCCCTGCCCGTCCATGCCGGTGGCGGGTTGGCCGACCAACGCCAGCACCGGGACCCGGCTCGTCAACGACTCCCCCAGGCCCGCAACCAGATTCAACGCGCCGCCACCGGAAGTCGCGGCAACCACCCCCAACCCGGCCCCGCTGCGGCTGTAACCGTCGGCCATGGTGGTTGCGGAAAACTCGTGCTTGGCCAGTATTGCGGTGACCGACGACTCGAAATGTGCAGCGTCGTAGAGATCTTCGATGTTGGCGCCGTCGACGCCGAAGATGTGGTGGACTCCGATTGCCGCGATGTGCTCGACGATGTGGTCGACCACCCGGTGTTTCCTGGGCATGTCGGTAACACGACGTGCGGCGAACTTCAGTTCACCGCACGTCGATATTTACAGCGAACGCTCGAGCAGAATCTTCCCGGTATCAGCGGAAACGACCTGGACAGCGGAGATCTGATCAATCGGCGTCGAGGTGCTGCCGGCGGGAGTCGCGGAATGACCGGGTACGGCCACCCACGTCGCCAGCCGGGTTTGGCTGCCATCGCGACCCACGACGACCATCGCCAGCGTGTCATGGTGGGCATCCGGCGGAGCCAGGCAGAAGCACTGCAGGTTGATAATGGTTCCCCAGTGCTGGCTGCTGATCGAGATCGTCGAGGTCAGAAGTTGCGTGCCGACCTGCGCCATCGGTTGCGCCGAGGTGATCGAGGGCTGTGGATGAGTTCCGAACATACCGGAACCATTCAGACCCACCACGACGCCGATCCCCAGCACCACGGCTGCGGCGACCGAGGCCACCCAGGTCGTCAGGCGGGCCCGGCGGCGCCGGAAGCGCACCGACGCCAACAGGGACGGCAACAGATCCGGTGCCGTCGCCGGTTCCGGCAGGCGACCGCCCACGGCGGTGCCGGACTCGTTGATCGCGGCCATGTCTTGCAGGCTGAGTTGCGAAAGCAGGGCCGGCACGCCGCCGAGTTCGGCGACGGCCTCCCGGCATGACGGGCAGCCCGCAAGGTGTGTTTCGAATTCGCGGCGGTCAGCGGCCGACAACGACCCCAACACATAAGCGGCATCCCACATCGCGTAGGGATGGCTGTCTCCCTCGGACAAATTCCGCACCTCGTCACCGGGCGGGCCGAGCCCTCGCAGCGGCGTTTTCATCTCATCCATCTCCCGTCACCCCTCAAGTATTCGGAGCCGATGACCGCCCGGATGGGCTGTTCGGAGTGTCATCGAGTGACTCCAAGTTCCTGCAGAGTGAGCCGCAATGCCCGCACCGCATAGTGTAGGCGCGACTTCACTGTGCCTTCCGCGATCCCGAGGTCGCTAGCTATCTGTGCGGTGGTCCAACCGCGGTAGTAGGACCGCTCGATCACGGCCCGATGATCGCTGGACAGTTGCGCCATCGCGTCGGCGATCAGCAGTCGATCCAGCGCCGCGTTGACCTGGTCCGGCGTGGACTGCTCGGGCGCGCCATCCTCATCGGTCGATGCGACGACATTGCGGTACCGGGCGCTGCGCCGATCGTCGATGATCATGTTGCGAGCCACGGTGAACAGCCAGGCCCGCGCCGAGCGTTCGGTGTCGCCGATCACCTCCGGGTGCTGCCAGGCTCGCAACAGCGTCTCCTGGACAACGTCCTCGGCGTGGCTCGCGTCGCCCGTCAAGCGCAGTGCGTAGCGCCACAACACCGCGGCATGCTCGTCGTAGAGTGCCGTCATCAGAGCGGCTTCAGCAGCCGCATGGCCAGCCACGCGAACCACTCGATCACCTCCACCTACTGACACGAGTCGAGTGGGGCCTTGGTTCAATGGCCCCGACCCGCCGCGCCCGACTCCGCCACGCCCGGCTCCGCCGCGCTTGCGATCGCGGCCTGGTTCAATGGCCCCGACCCGCCGCGCCCGGCTCCGCCGCGCTTGCGATCGCGGCCTGGTTCAATGGCCAGTTCAACGCGTGAGGATGCGCGGACCTTCCTCAGTCACTGCCACAGTGTGTTCCCAGTGCGCTGCGCGTGATCCGTCGACGGTCTTGACCGTCCACTGGTCCTCGAGGACGACGGTCTTTCCGGTTCCCAGCGTCAGCATCGGTTCGATGGCCAGCACCGAACCGGCCGCCAGCACCGGTCCCCGTCCCGGGGAGCCTTCGTTCGGCAGGAACGGGTCCATGTGCATCTGCCGGCCGATGCCATGGCCGCCGTAGCCCTCGACGATCCCGAAAGCGCGGTCGTAGCGCACTTCGGCGGCATGCGTGCCGGTTTCGATGGCGTGCGCGACGTCGGTCAGGCGATTGCCGACGATCATCGCCGCGATTCCCGCTTCCAGGCTCTCGCGGGTCGCCTGGCACAGGGCCTCGTCGGCAGGAATGAGGCTGCCGACCCCGAAGGTAATGGCCGCATCACCGTGCCAGTCGTCCAGCACCGCGCCGCAGTCAATGGACACCAGATCGCCGGGCACCAATACCTCGGCGGCCGACGGGATGCCATGAACGACGCGGTCGTTGACCGAAGCGCAGATCGAGGCCGGATAGCCGTGATAGCCCAAAAACGACGGAATGGCACCGGCTTCGCGGATCACCGACTCGGCGATTTCGTCGAGACTCAGGGTGGACACCCCGGCGACCGCGGCCGCTTGTACCGCCTGCAATGCGGCAGCGACGACGGCACCCGCCGCGGCCATCGCATCGAGCTCGTCGGCAGTGCGTTGCGGCACCACTCTGCGGCCCCGCAGCCGTGCCAGGGCACCCACGGCGGTTACTGTCCCAGGGCTTGCAGCGCGCGGGCGAACACCTCATCCAGCTCGCCAACCGCATCGACCGTTTTCAACTCATCGCTGTAGTACTCGAGCAGGGGCGCGGTCTCGGCGTTGTAGACCTTCATCCGGTTGAGGATGACCTCTTCGGTGTCATCGGCGCGGCCGCGGCCCTTGAGGCGGGTCAGCAGTTCGTCCTCCGACACCCGGAATTCGACTACCGCATCGATGTCGGTGCCGCGGCGCCCAAGCATGTCGTGCAGCGCCTTGGCCTGCTCGACCGAGCGGGGATACCCGTCCAGGATGAAGCCGTTCGCTGCGTCGGAGTGATTCAGGCGATCGTCGACGAGTTGGTTGGTCAGCTCGGACGGCACCAGGTCGCCGGCATCCAGGTAGCGCTGGGCCTCAAGGCCGAGCTTGGTGCCCTCTTGGATGTTGCTGCGGAACAGTTCACCAGTGGAGATGTGTGGGATCTGGAGTTTCTCGGCGAGCTTTTCGGCTTGCGTCCCCTTGCCCGCTCCCGGCGGTCCCAGCAATACCACTCTCACTTGAGGAACCCTTCATAGTTGCGCTGCATGAGCTGACTTTCGATCTGTTTGACCGTATCCAACCCGACGCCAATCATGATCAAAACCGCGGTACCCCCGAAGGGTAGGTTCTGTATCCCGCCGCCGTTACCTATCTGCAGGAAAAGATTGGGCAGCACCGAAATCACACCGAGGTATATCGAGCCTGGCAGGGTAATGCGGCCCAGCACGTAGCGCAGATAATCGGCGGTCGGACGGCCGGGGCGAATACCGGGAATGAAGCCACCGAACTTCTTCATTTCGTCGGCACGTTCGTCGGGATTGAAAGTGATCGACACGTAGAAATACGTGAAGAAGATGATCAGCCCGAAATAGATGCTGACGTACACCGGACTACTCGGGTCCGAAAGGTAGCTTCCGACGAATTTGTCCCACCAGCTATGGCCCCCACCGCCGCTGCCGCTGCGAACCAACTGGGTGATCAGATTCGGAATGTAGATCAGTGAGGAAGCGAAGATGACCGGAATAACGCCGGCCTGGTTGACCTTGAGCGGCAGATACGTGGACGTTCCGCCGTACATCCGCCGGCCCACCATGCGCTTGGCGTACTGCACCGGGATTCGCCGCTGTCCCTGCTCCACGAAGACCACGCCGACGATGATGAGCAGCGCTGCCACACACACCGCGGCGAAGATCATCCCGCCGCGGCTCTGCAGAATCTGATTGCCTTCGGCGGGAATGCGGGCGGCAATGCCCACGAAGATCAACAGCGACATACCGTTGCCGATACCGCGTTCGGTGATCAGCTCGCCCATCCACATCACCAGCGCGGCGCCGGCCGTCATCACCAGGACGATGACGATCTCGGAGAAGATGGTCTGGTTGGCCAGAATGTCCAGCGAGCAACCCTGCAGCAGCCCGCCGTTGGCCGCCAGCGCGACGATGCTGGTGGCCTGCAGGACGGCCAGTGCAATCGCCAGATAACGCGTGTACTGCGTCATCTTTGCTTGTCCGGACTGACCCTCCTTCCGTAGCTCCTCGAAGCGAGGGATGACCACGGTGAGCAGCTGCACGATGATGCTCGCGGTGATGTACGGCATTACGCCCACCGCAAACACGGTGAGCTTCAGCAACGCGCCGCCAGAGAACAGGTTGATCAGCGAATAGATCTGTCCGGCCTGCCCGCCGCTCGCCTCTTTGATGCACTGCTGCACATTGGGGAAGTTGACACCGGGTGAGGGAAGTGCGGCGCCGACGCGGTACAAGATGACGATGCTGAGCGTGAAGAGGATTTTCCGTCTCAGGTCGGCTGTTCGCAGCGATGAGATGAAAGCCGAAAGCACTCTTCCTCCTGCGCAGCCGAACTCTGGTCGCGGCATGCCAACCGGGATCGGCCGGCTGGTTCCACAAACTAATTTTGTCTGATCGTTCCTGGGTTCATCCCGCGTCACGCGCCCAACACCAGCAGGCCAGGACGTACGGCGTCGCGCGTCAAACCGTGTACGAGACTAACAGCTGGCACGGACTGGCCCTGCCAGGGTGGCCTTCTCGCCAAGGATTCTGGCGCCTGCCCGGGCGTACAGTCTGGGTAGCTCGTTATATTTGCTAAATAACAGAACTCATTTCTCGGGAGCAATTGATGACCCAAATGGGCAGCGCACGGTTCGAGGGCGACACGTGGGACTTGGCGTCCAGTGTCGGTTTGACCGCCACCATGGTTGCCGCGGCGCGGGCTGTGGCGGCCAGGGACCCGCAGGGCGCGGGTGCGATAGCCAGCGACACCTTGGCTGAGCCGCTGGTCCGCGCTGTCGGCGTCGACTTCTTTTCCCGGCTGGCCAGCGGCGAACTGGGGCTGTCTGAGCTGGACGAAGAGACGGCAGCCGGCACGAGGCACTTCGCCAACGCCATGGCCGTCCGCACCAGGTTCTTCGACGACTTCTTCGACGCCGCCACCGCCGCAGGCATCCGCCAAGCCGTCATCTTGGCCGCAGGTCTGGACTCCCGCGCCTACCGGCTGCCCTGGCCCTCCGGCACCACGGTGTTCGAGGTCGACCAGCCCCAGGTGATCGAGTTCAAGTCCGCGACGCTGTCCGGCCTGGGCGTCGAGCCGACGGCGCAGCGGCGGACGGTGGCGGTCGACCTGCGCGAAGACTGGCCCGCGGCATTGCGCGAAGCCGGCTTCGACCCCACGCAGCGCACCGCGTGGATCGCCGAGGGGCTATTGGGTTATCTACCGGCCGAGGCCCAGGACCGGTTGCTCGATCAGGTCACCGCACAGAGCGTGCCGGGAAGTCGGTTCGCCACTGAAGGCCTGCTGGACATCAACAAGCTCAACCAAGACGACCTGCGCAGCCGCATGCAGCGCAACAACGAGCGGTGGAAAAGCCACGGCCTCGATTTCGACATGGCCGCCCTGGTGTATTTCGACGACCGCACGGATGCCGGCACCTACCTCGCCGACCACGGCTGGCAGACCACCAGCGAGCGCAACGCGGACCTGTTCGCCGGACATGGCCTTAAACCGGCCGAGGGCGATGATGCCCCCTTCGGCGAGGTGGTCTACCTGAGCGCAGAGCGGGTGTAGGAGAGGAATAACCATGGCTTCGTTTGAGTCACAGCGATCTTCCGGAGACACCTGGGATCTGGCATCCAGCGTGGGAGCAACCGCGACGATGGTCGCCGCGGCCCGCGCGGTGGCCTCCGAGCAGGACAACCCGATCATCAACGACCGCTACGCGGCTCCCCTGGTGCGCGCGGTCGGGCTTGACTACTTCACCCGCCTGGTCGACGGCCAGGTGCCGGAGATCAGCGCCGACGAGTCCCGGGAACGCGAACTGCAGGTGATGAGCGACTCGATCGCGGTACGCACCCGCTTCTTCGACGACTTCTTCCTCGAGGCCGCCCGCGCGGGCGTTGACCAGTCGGTGATTCTGGCCGCCGGCCTCGATGCCCGCAGCTACCGGCTGTCGTGGCCGCGCGGCACGGTGGTCTACGAAATAGACCAGCCCAAGGTGATCCAGTTCAAGAACGCAACCATGTCGGCCCTGGGCGCCACTCCGTCGGCGCACCGCAAGGCGGTCAGCATAGACCTGCGCGACGACTGGCCGGCCGCGTTGCGTCGCTGCGGATTTGATCCGTCCAGGGCCACCGCGTGGAGCGCCGAGGGACTATTGATGTACCTGCCGCCGGACGCCCAGGACCGGCTCTTCGACAACATCACCGCGCTCAGCGGACCCGGCAGCAGAGTGGCCACCGAATACCATCCCGACTCGGGCGTGCCGATGGTTGAACGCGCCCAGCAGTTCAGCCAGCGCTGGGCCAATCTGGGTTGCGATATCGACCTCTCGGGACTGTTCTGGGAAGGCGAGCGCAGCAACGTCGTCGACTACCTCACCGGGCTGGGCTGGCAGGCACGCACCAAGCCCCGACGGGAGCTCTACGCCGATTACGGGCTCGCCTTTCCCGACGACCCGGCCCTTTCCCAGCTGCGCAACATCGTCACCGTCACCGCCACACTTGGATAGGAACTCCCTCGATGGCCAATCCCGACAGCCGCCGACACGACGGCGACAGCTGGGATCTCGCGTCCAGTGTCGGAGCCACCGCCACCGCGGTGGCAGCTCGGCGTGCGCTTGCGTCGAAAGGCCCCAACCCCTTGATCAACGACCCGTTCGCCGAGCCACTTGTCAACGCGGTCGGCGTGGAGGCGTTCATCCGAATGATGAACGGACAGATCGAGGTCGACGACGACGATCCCGCGTTCAATTCGCAGCGGCTCGGTGAGGGCATGGCCGTGCGCACCCGGTTCTTCGACTCGTTTTTCGTCGAGGCCGCCGAGGCCGGGGTGCGTCAAGCCGTCATCCTGGCCGCCGGGCTGGACACCCGTGCCTACCGATTGCCGTGGCCCGCTGAAACGGTGGTCTTCGAAGTCGACCAGCCCACGGTGATCGAGTTCAAGACACGGACGCTGGCCGACCTGGGCGCCACCCCGGCCGCCGATCGCAGGGCAGTCGGGGTGGACCTGCGCGACGACTGGCCAGCTGCGTTGCGCGACAGCGGATTCGACACCGCCCAGCCGACAGCATGGATTGCCGAGGGGCTGCTCGCTTATCTGCCGCCGGACGCTCAGGACCGGTTGTTCGACAACATCACCGCACTGAGCACCGACGGGAGCAGGTTGGGCACCGGCTATGTTCCGGACATCCGGGACCGCCTGGCCAAACGCGGTCGCGAGATCAGCGACCGTTGGCGCCGGCTCGGATTGGACCTCAACTGGGCCGACCTGATCTACGACGGCGAACGCAGCGATGTGGTGCGCTATCTGGCGGACCGCGGCTGGCAGGCCGCGGCACAAAACACGCAGGAACTGTACGCGGTCAACGGTTTTGAGTTCCCGGAAGACTCGGCGGTCGCGTTCGGCGACATCAGGTACGTTACCGCGACACGCTGAAGCTATACAGGTCGAGGCCGTGCGGGAGCGACTTGGCAGGGTTCAGCCGATTTCCAGAAACGTTGGTGACACCGACATCGACCAGGTGGGCCAAGATCGCCTGACCCAGCAACACCGACAATCCCGCCCCGGGACAAACCTGTGGCCCGTGGCTGAAGAAGTTAAAGGACCAGTCGTTGCCCGCGTCTCCGGTGGCCCACTCCCCCGGCGCGAATCGGTCCGCGTAGGGGATGAGCTCCCGATTGCGGTGATTGAAGACGTTATAGATCAGCACCTGCTGACCCTCGGGCAGCACGGCGCCGTTGGGAAACTCGACGTCTCGAGTGGTCACCCGACCGAACAACTGGGTTGTGGGCCATAGCCGCATCGCTTCGAACAGGCAGCCGGCCAAATAGTCCAGTTTCGCGACGTCCGCGGCCGAGCCGATATCGGCTCCGGCCATTTCGGCTTTCACTTCCCGCAGCTGCTCGTCATGACTGGACAACGCGCCGAGCGCTCGAAAAACGTTGGCCGCCAGCGTGTCTCCCATAGCGAACATCCAGTGCACCAACTGCCCCGGCGGCGCGGACCCCGGATCGGGAGCCTGCCGAATCAGTGCGGCAAGGCTGTCCGGTGCGGGGTTCGTGAGATAGCCGCCGATCTTGGCGACGAACTCACCGTACTGTGGCGCCGGTTCATCGGGCATTTTGTTGCCGGCCGACATCAGCTCGCCCAGCATGGCGGTCAAGTCCTCATCGTCGGCAGCCGGCTCGCCGAATATGACCCGCCGCGTCATGCGCTGCACCGCCTTGTTGACGCCCGGCCACCGCAGCGTGTCGGCGGCGAGTCCGGAAGCGGTATCCGCGGCGATGTCGACGAACGGTTGCGCCAGCCGGTGCATCGGCTTGCCGGTGTCCAGCACGGCCTCGGCGAACTTTCGGCGCTCCTCCCACTCCCGACCGCGCGAGATCGTGAGCGCGTCGGGCTGAAACGCGGTCATGCCCTTGCGCTTCGCGTCCGGGTCGGACGCGAAGGGGTCAGGCGAGCCACCGAGCACGAACTGCAGATCGTCGGGATGATGCACCAACAGGGCCTCGTCGCGGGCCACCCGCACATAGAAAGGCGCCGGACCGTAGTTGCGCACCATCCCGTCCATCAACCGGTAGCCCAGATAATCGGCACCTACGGTGGAGGCGATCCGGCTGGGCAACTCCCGTTTGTTGAACAACCCCATGATGACGTTCGGGACCGCTACCTGCGCGGTGAACCGGACACCTTCCAGGGTGGACGCGTGCTTGAAGTCGTCAGCCACCGGCTCAGTTCCCCCACGGAATGTAGGCGCGCACCGTGTCGGCAAGACGCTCGACGCCGCGCTTCTTGCCCTCCGCGGGTGCACCCAGTTTGGGCCACGGGGCGAAGATGCGCTCGACATCGCCGATCACCGGCTCAAGCTCCGGATAGTGGCGCAGCAGAACATCTTTCATCGTCGTATGGTTGACCCAGTCGAATCCCACCTGGGTGTACACCTCGGGCCGGAAGTCGGTGGTGAAGAACCTGTCGCTCTTCAGCCGGCGCGACGCCATCAAGATGAAGATGCGAAATGCCGTGTCGGAGAAGCCGTAACCCTTGGGCGGCTGCTCGGCCTGCATGCCGATCTGCAGATCCACGGCGTCGACGTCACCGTTGTAGACCTCGTTGATCTCGCTGGCCCATTGCTTGTTGGGCGTGATCTCGTCGATGGTCTTGCGCCGTGGCATGCGGATGGCCTCGCGGAAGTCGTTGTAACGGGGCACACCACGCTCCCGGTCGCGGACGATGTCGAGGGTGGCCAGATCGGTGATCTGTCCGTCCACCCGGGTCAGCTTGCGCAGGGCGTTCGGGTAATTGTGCAGGCACACCGCACCCGCACTCGCCAGACCGAACGAGTACCACATGTCGCCCATCTCCATGCGGTCCATGAAGTCACGGGTGAAACTTCCTTGCAGCTCCGTGAATTCGCGCTTCTCGAGATGTTCACCCGACGCCAGCGAGAAGAAGTTCCAGTCGTCGGGGATCAACGGGTGCATCCGGTAGACCGACACGAACTCCTCGGTCAGCGAGAACGGCGCCGAGTGGTGATCGGTCGGGGATCCAAGGATGCCCGACAACACCTCGCTGTCCCCGACGCGACCAAGGCGGTCCTTGAACGTCTCGCCGAGCGCGCCGAACCAGTTGGCGTTCATCCCGATCTGCAGCGCGGGATGACGCAATACGCAACATGTCCACTCGACGGTGTGAATCTTGGCGATCAACGCCGAAATCACCAACACGCCGAGTTCGAACAGGCGTTGATCGTCCAGGCTCGGGTAGTTCTTCTTCAGCTCGTCGCAAACGGCGTTGTGCTCGCGGGCAAACAAGGTGTGCAGGATGCCCACACCGACCCACCAATTCTCCCGCATGCCGGTGAGATCGATTCCGGGGATGTCGCTCTTCGGCAGCCTGCCGTCGTCGCCGACCTTGACCTTGCCGTCGACGAAAGTGCGTACCTCGGCTTG
>JAVROZ010000016.1:0-3750 GCA_032162485.1 Mycobacterium sp. | reverse complement strand
GTGGCGATCGCCAATCTGCCCGCCGGTTACGACGTCGACATCCACTTCAAGCCACGTTACAAACCCTGGGACCAGCGGATGTGTCTGATCCCTGACGCCGACCTCTACACCGCGATCGCCGGCGGCCGCGCCGAGGTGGTCACCGACCATATCGACCATCTCGACAGCACCGGAATCGCGCTTAAGTCCGGTGGGCGCCTCGACGCCGACCTCATCGTCACCGCAACCGGTCTGCAGCTTCAGGCGTTGGGCGGCGCAACGATCAGCGTCGATGGTGTCGAGATCAAACTTCGGGACCGGTTCTTCTACAAGACGCACATGCTCGAAGACGTGCCCAACCTGTTCTGGTGTGTCGGACACACCAACGGGTCGTGGACGCTGCGCGCCGACATGACCGCGCGCGCGGTGGCAAAGCTGTTGGCGTACATGGCCTCTCACGGCTTCACCCACGCCTACCCACATCTCGGTGCCCGACAGATGGCCGAGAAGCCGACCTGGAACACCGACGCCGGGTACGTGAAAAGGGCGCCGCATGCGCAGCCCAAGTCAGGCACTAGGCGGCCCTGGGTTGTGCGCCGTAGTTACGTCGCCGATGTCATCGACTACCGCCTCGGCCGCATCGGCGCGGCGATGGTGTTCGGCCGCGCGGCCAGCCGGGCTCCCAGCGCTGAATTCGCGGTGCAGGACTGCAATTCCTAGCTTTTATTTCAGATCGGGTCCGGCGGTTCCGCGGCCTAACTCGACAGCGCCTCACCCGCGCCTGCTAGACCGCCGGGTATATGCTCGCCATGAATCACAAGTAGTTGATACTTCCTCGGCGACGGAGGTTCTGGTGCGCGATGACATAACGACAGCCGACGAACGCGAACCCGATTTCGCCCAGCCGTGGGCTCCGCATCGGCTGCGGATCTACACCGCCACGTTGATCTTCACCGGCGCCGTCTTCGTCCTGGTGACCATCGGCGTCAGCGCCGGAATCATCGAGCCGTCCTTCACGACGGACGTCATCACGAACCTGATCTTCGGCATTCCGGTGCTACTGCTGCCCTTTGTCATCCTGTGGAATGCACCAGGAGAGAAGCGGACCCGGCTCGACAGGGCGGCCGAGCTGACCCTGTTCTACCTGCCGTACACAGCCGGCAGCCAGATCGGTTACGAGCTGGTCTTCCTGATCGGCCACCCGTTCGGCCTCTGGGCGCCCACCACGGACCCCGGCTGGAAGTGGTTGTGGTGGCAGTACTCGCTGGCCGACACCCGCTACGTCAGCGGCAACCCGTGGATCTTCGCGCTAGAGGTCGTGGGGGTCTGCACCGGTGTGACCGTGTTCGTCATGTGGACACGCCTGATCCGGACGAACCTGTCAGCAGAGTCACGCATCCGCTGCCTATGGATCGCGTTCGCCGGATGCGCTGTGTTGATGAGCAGCACCGCGGTGTACTTCCTGGCCGAGGTCGGCGCCGGCTTCACCCACATCGGACAAGGCGCATTCGGTCTGGGATTCAAGTTCATCGGCGAGAACATCCCGTTCATCCTGCTTCCGCCGCTGGTCCTGTACGCGATCCATCTTCAGATTGACTTCTTGACCCGACGGGCGGGGGCTCAGGTCCCCTCCGAGTCAGTACCCACACCCACCTGATGGCGGTCAGTCGGCGCAGCTAAACCGTGGCAGCGTGGACGTCGGGAGTGCGAACGTGTTCGGGGCGGAAGCCACGTCCCACGAAAATCGGCGGAATCGACTGCAGCGGACCGAATCCCACGATCCTGGGGACCCGGATGGAGGACAGGTTGCCGCTGAGATTGGGGGCGATCACCCTGTCCTGCGCCACGACCTGGAAACCCTGGACCACTCGGGTGGGCAGCTCTCGGCGGCGCTGCACCTTCGCAAGGTCCGCGTCGCTCAGCCGGCCTTCTCGTAGCGGGGCGCAGAGGTTGTTAGCCGCGGCCACCGCGTCGGCAACGGCAAGGTTGATGCCCACCCCACCGACCGGCGACATGGCATGCGCGGCATCGCCAATGCACAGCAGACCGGTCCGCCACCAAGTTTTGAGGCGGTCCACTCGAACGTCGAGCTCACTGGTGTCGTCCCATGACGTCAGGTCGTCGACGTGATCACGCAGTCGCGGTTGCGCGGCAAGCAACCGCTGCTTGAACGCATCCAGCGATCCGTCCCGGGGGTGCGAACCCTTGGGCACAACACTGGCGACCTGCCAGTAGTCGCCCCGGTAGATCATGGCCATGAACAGACCCTTGCGCAGCACCCCGAAGAGTTCCTGAGGGTCACCGGGGCGCCATTTCAGCCGGAACCACAGCACGTCTATTGGGGAGTGCGCCGCGGCGGTCTTGAGCCCAGCGGCAGCGCGCACAGCGGACTTACGTCCGTCGGCGGCCACCACCAGTTCGGCGCGCACCTCCAGTTCTGGAGTGCGTACCCCGACCACTCGATCACCGTCGAAGATCAGCTCGGTCACCTCGGCGTTTCGAATCAAGGTGAATTCTGGGTAGGCAGAGGCCTTTTCAGCGAGGAAGTCAAGGAAATCCCACTGCGGCATCAGTGCGATATAGGGCTGGTTGAAGCCGAGCCGTTTGAGCACACTGAAATTACCGAAGGTGCGCAGCGAGCCGTCGGTATCGAAGGCGACACGGTCGATCTTGGTGTGCGGTAGACGCAGGAACTCGTCGATGAACCCCAGTTCGTCCATGATCCGAAGCGTGGTCGGATGCACCGTGTCGCCGCGGAAGTCGCGCAGGAAGTCGTTGTGCTTCTCCAAAACGACGACTCGAATCCCGGCGCGGGCCAGCAGCAGAGCATGCACCAGGCCGGCCGGACCGCCGCCGGCCACTACGACCTGGGTCTGTAGAACTCGCGCCATGACCTGACACTCCTCTCGAGCGGCGGACTAACCGGCATGCCGCCTCTGCACCAGCGAGTGCACTCCTGGCCAGCGTCACGACGTGGGTGAGATCACAGCCAGCCGGTGCGTGCGGCAGCGACCGGCTCGGCGGGGGCCGGAGCCAGTTCGCCGTCCCGCACGCCGTCGAGCATCCGTTTTACTGCTGCGACAATCTCCGGAGCCGCCGCGGCGAGTCCGGTCTCATCGGCTTTGGTGACCTCATCGGTACCGACGCCCGCCCGCGCCAACACGGCGGCCGGGTCGGCCAGCTGATCGGTCAGCCACGATATCGGGTCGGCTGACAACTCGGCGACAAAGTTCCGGGGCCCGGGTTCCCAACCGTTGAAACGGGGGTGGTGATGGGCCCGGTCCAGTGTGCCCGGCGGGCTCTCAGTGGATCCGAAGAGGTCCACCCGCCATACGGGCCGGTTGAATGCGATCGGGATGCCGGCGTAGATGGAGCCCTGAGGCTCCGCCCGGTCGACAATACGCAGTTCCAGCCTGACTCCCCGTTCCGGGGTTTCCTGACCTTCCAGTGGGGTCGGGTCGACGAAATATATGTCCCCGACAACTACGCCCAGGGTTTCGAATCCGAACGCTGCGAGCATCCCCGTACCTCCTTGTGCCTCTTCGAGCCTAAACCTGGCCAGTGGGCCCTGCGGCGGCTGACGCTATGGTTTTCGGTCGACGTTAGTGTGCAGATATGGACGCGCTCGAGCCTGCCCACGGCGCGGTCGCTGGAAGGGGTGTCGCTGCGTGCCTGCTGGCGAATGTGTCCAGCTTGGCTGACATTGACGCGCCGTATGCCTGTCTTGGCGGCGCGCGTGGCACTTGTAAAGCCAGGATCACGACGGAGCAG
>JAVROZ010000015.1:0-4606 GCA_032162485.1 Mycobacterium sp. | reverse complement strand
GACGTCCCACGCGCCTTGGAAAATACTGTTACTCATTACGCCGGCGGTCATCGTGCGCCTCCCGTCACAGCCAGCGTCTCCTTGGCGATCTCCTCGCCTACCTTGGTCGCGGCCGCGGTCATGATGTCCAAGTTGCCCGCGTACGGCGGCAAGTAATCGCCGGCGCCCTCCACCTCGACGAACGTGGTGACCAAGGCCTGACCGCCGGAGTTCATCGACGGCTCGTCGAACTGCGGCTCATTGAGCAGCCGGTATCCCGGCACATAGGTCTGCACCTCGGCCACCACCTCGTGGATGGACTTGGCGATCGCGTCGCGGTCGGCATCTTCGGGAATGGCGCAGAAGATGGTGTCGCGCATGATCATCGGCGGATCGGCGGGGTTGAGGATGATGATCGCCTTGCCTCGCGAGGCTCCACCGATGGTTTGCACGCCGCGCGAGGTGGTCTTGGTGAACTCATCGATATTCGCCCGGGTACCGGGCCCCGCCGACACCGACGCGACCGAGGCGACGATCTCGGCATAGGGCACTCCCCCCTTTTCGACCAACACGCGACTTACCGCATAGACGATCGGAATGGTCGCCTGTCCCCCACAGGTGATCATGTTGACGTTCGGGGCGTCCAGATGCGCGCGCAGGTTCGCCGGCGGGATCACCGCCGGGCCCACCGCGGCCGGCGTGAGGTCGATCGCACGGATTCCGGCGGCCTCGTACTTGGGTGCGGCGTCCCTGTGCACGTAGGCGCTGGTCGCCTCGAACACCAGGTCAGGCTTTTCGGACTGCGCCAGCAACCAGTCCACCCCTTCATGGGTGGTCTCCACTCCGAGCTTGCGGGCCCGCGCCAGGCCTTCACTGTCGGGATCGATGCCCACCATCCAACGCGGTTCCAGCCACTCGGATCGCAGCAGCTTGTAAAGCAGATCGGTGCTGATATTTCCCGATCCGACAATGGCAACACTCGCCTTTGAGGGCATGACGCTCCTTACCCAGTAATTGCAACCCGCGGCTGGCGCCGCGCTTGCGATCGCTCCCTGCTCAATGATCGCGGCCCGCTGCGCCCGGCTGGCGCCGCGCTTGCGATCGCTCCCTGCCTAATGATCGCGACCCGCTGCGCCCGGCTGGCGCCGCGCTTGCGATCGTTCCTATTCAAATGACAAACGAACTGAACCAAGTCCGGCGAAGCTGGCGACGAATTCATCACCGGCCCGCGCATCGACGGCGACGGTGCACGATCCGGGTAACACGATGTCACCCTTTTTCAGCCGGACCCCAAAGCTTTCCACCTTGCGGGACAGCCACGCGACCGCGGTGACCGGATTACCCAACACCGCATCGCTGCGGCCCTCGGCGATCATCTCACCGTTGCGGGTCAGCGTCGCGTCGATCGCCTTGACATCGATGTCGGCCGGCGATACCCGGGCCTGCCCCAGGGCGAAGCCCGCCGACGAGGCGTTGTCGGCGATGGTGTCGCAGATCTTGATCTGCCAGTCGTTGATCCTGGTGTCGATGAGCTCGATCGACGGGACCAGGGCCTCGGTGGCAGCCAGCACGTCTTCTTCGGTGCACTCGGCGCCCGGCAGATCGCCGGACAGGATAAAGCCGACCTCAACCTCCACCCGCGGCAACAGGTACTTTCCCGCCTGCACTGCGACGTCCTCGAACACCTGCATGTCGTCGAGCAGGTGCCCGTAGTCAGGCTCGTTGACACCCATCATCTGTTGCATCACCTTCGATGACAGGCCGACCTTGTGCCCCACTACCCGCGCACCTTCGGCAACCCGCTGGCGGATGTTGATCAGCTGAATCTCATAGGCGTCGACGACGTCGATATCGGGGTAGGCGGCCGTCAGCTGAGCGATCCCCTCGCGGCTACGTTCGGCCTGCGCCAAGTCCGCGGCCAGCTCGTCCCGGGTCGCAACATTGAGCATTTCCCCGAAGTCCCCTCGCCCGCAGCTAGTACGTGTGACCGGGCCAGTAGCGCCCGACCCTGGCAATTCTATAACGTGTTCTACATGACAGCACAGGAGTACGACGTCGTCGTGGTCGGAAGCGGCGCCGCCGGCATGGTGGCTGCCCTCACCGCCGGGCACCGCGGTCTCTCGACAGTAGTCATCGAGAAGGCGCCGCACTTCGGCGGCTCGACCGCCCGCTCTGGCGGCGGCGTCTGGATCCCCAATAACGAGATCCTCGAACGCGACGGCGTCAAAGACACCCCCGAGGCCGCCCGCACCTACCTGCACGGCATCATCGGCGACGTCGTCGAGCCGGAACGCATCGACACCTACCTCAAGCGCGGGCCCGAGATGCTGGCGTTCGTGCTGAAGCACTCACCGCTGAAGATGTGCTGGGTTCCGCGCTACTCCGACTACTACCCGGAGGCGCCGGGCGGGCGTGCCCACGGCCGGTCGATCGAGCCGAAACCGTTCAACGCCCGGAAGCTGGGTCCCGACGAGGCCGGCCTCGAACCTGCCTATGGCAAGGTGCCGCTGAATGTGGTCGTCATGCAGCAGGACTACGTGCGGTTGAACATGCTGAAGCGACACCCCCGCGGCGTGCTGCGCAGTTTGAAGGTCGGCGCGCGGACCATGTGGGCCAAATCGACGGGTAAGAACCTCGTCGGTATGGGTCGAGCGCTCATCGCGCCGCTGCGAGTCGGGCTGCAGCAGGCAGGGGTTCCCGTCGTCCTCAACACCGCACTCACCGACCTTTTCGTTGAGGACGGCCTGGTGCGCGGCGTGTATGTCCGCGACACCGCAGCATCCGAATCCGCTGAGCCGCGGTTGATCCGGGCACGGCGCGGCGTGATCCTCGCCTCCGGTGGGTTCGAGCACAACGAGCAGATGCGGGTGAAGTACCAGCGCGCGCCCATCACCACCGACTGGACCGTGGGTGCCAAGGCCAACACCGGTGACGGCATTGTCGCCGGCGAAAAGCTCGGCGCCGCACTGGATATGATGGAAGACGCGTGGTGGATCCCGACGGTGCCCCTGGTCGGCGCGCCGTGGATCGCGCTATCGGAACGCAACTCACCGGGCGCGATCATGGTCAACATGTCGGGTAAGCGGTTCATGAACGAGTCGATGCCCTATGTCGAGGCCGGCCATCACATGTACGGCGGCGAGTACGGTCAAGGTCCGGGACCTGGTGAGAACATCCCCGCCTGGTTGGTGTTCGATCAGCAGTACCGGGACCGCTACCTTTTCGCAGGACTACAAGCCGGACAACGCATTCCGCGTAAGTGGATGGAGTCCGGGGTCATCATTTCGGCCGACACCCTGGAGGAGTTGGCCGCCAAGGCCGGCCTGCCCGTCGACGAATTCACGCAGACCGTGACGCGTTTCAACGGATTTGCGCGTTCCGGGGTGGATGAGGACTTCCACCGTGGCGAAAGCGCCTACGACAGGTACTACGGCGACCCGACGAACAAGCCGAATCCGAACCTCGGCGAGCTCAGCCATGCCCCCTACTACGCCGCCAAGATGGTGCCCGGCGACCTCGGCACCAAGGGCGGGATTCGCACCGATGTAGCTGGGCGGGCACTGCGAGACGACGGCAGCATCATCGAAGGCCTTTATGCCGCAGGCAATGTCAGCGCACCGGTGATGGGACACACCTACCCTGGCCCCGGTGGCACCATCGGTCCGGCGATGACATTCGGTTATCTGGCCGCGTTGCATATTGCTGATCAGGCGGGGGAACGCTGACATGCCTATCAACGTAGACGTGGCGCTCGCCGCGGAGCTCGACCCGATCGAATTCTCTTGGTCCAGTAGCGATATCCAGCTCTACCACCTGGGCCTGGGCGCTGGTGGTGATCCGATGGATCGGCGCGAGCTGCGGTATCTCGTGGACGACACCCCTCAGGTATTGCCGACCTTCGGCAATGTCGCAGCCACCTTCCACCAGACGACACCGCCGACCGTCCAATTCCCGGGCATCGACATCGAGTTGGCAAAGGTGTTGCACGCCTCGGAGCGCGTCGAAGTGCCTGCGCCGCTTCCGCCTTCAGGTTCGGCCAAGGCCGTCACCCGGTTTACCGACATCTGGGACAAAGGCAAGGCCGCGGTGATCTGGAGCGAGACGACGGTCACCGCACCCGACGGCACCTTACTGTGGACGCAGAAGCGGTCCATCTTCGCCCGCGGCGAGGGCGGATTCGGTGGCGAACGTGGTCCCTCGGGTTCGGACGCCGCACCGGACCGGGCACCCGACCTGGAGCTTGCACTGCCACTGCTGCCGCAGCAGGCGCTGCTCTACCGGTTGTGCGGAGACCGCAACCCGCTGCATTCGGATCCCGAATTCGCTTCTGCCGCGGGCTTTCCCGCGCCGATTCTGCACGGCCTCTGTACCTACGGGATGGCATGTAAAGCCATCACCGATGCGCTGTTGGACGGGGACGCGACAGCGGTAGCCGCCTACGGCGCCCGCTTCGCGGGCGTGGCGTACCCGGGCGAAACGTTGCAGGTCAACGTCTGGAAGGAAGACGGCCGCTTCTTGGCCGGCGTCGTCGCGCCCGCGCGCGACAACGCGGTGGTGCTCAGCGGCGTCGAGTTGGTCCCGGCTTAGCTCTCCCTTTGCGCCGAGCGTGACGCTGCAGTCACGTTCG
>JAVROZ010000014.1:0-2655 GCA_032162485.1 Mycobacterium sp. | reverse complement strand
TCCCGCGCCGGTTCCTAGGGGTCGGTTCCTCTACACGTCCTCGGACGACGCCACTACCTGCGTCGCGATGGCCAAGGCGCTGGCGCGCCGCTGAGTTTCCTCAGCTGTGTACCGGGGGTCCGGCGTGGTGCCGATGTGCAGACTCGAGAGCGCTACCCGCGCGCGCAGTCGGCCTTCGATGGGTTCACCGGGTGGACTGAGCAGATCGAACAACGCGAGATACCGGTCCTGAATCCTGACCCGTATTTCCAGATCGCGGATCGGCGAGCTTCCTTCCCTCACGAAGCGGGCCAGTTCGGCGGTCCGTCCGGAGAGCATGTCGCTATAGCGGCGCAACACCTCGATGCGCGTGGCGGCGGAGCGACGCTGTGACTCGCCCCATCGCACCAGGCCGTCGAGCTGAGCGAGAAAGTCCTCGATCAAGCTGGCGAGAATCTCGTCCTTGGAACGGAAGTGGTAGTAGACAGCGGCTTTGGTGATGCCGAGTCGTTCGGCGATCTCGCGCAACGAGGTGCTGTCGTAGCCGTGTTCGGCGAATAGTTCCAGGGCAACGGACTGCAGTTGTGCACGGGTGTCGGTTCGTCTCTGATCCATCCGGCCTCCCAACCGTTCCAAACGATAGCTTACTTGACGACCGGTAAGTTACTGCCTACCGTCGTAGGCAGATGGTCGCGCAAGTCAGCGAGTCCTCGGCGTAGGCCCGCCGGGTCCAGTTGAGCCCGCACCGCGACGCCGCGGCCCTGCACTTCCAGTCAAGAGCACGTCACGAAACCGAGCAGCGAAGGGAAATCGAATGGCCAGAACCGACGACGACACATGGGACATCAACGAGAGTGTGGGGGCCACCGCACTCGGCGTTGCGGGCGGACGGGCCGCGGAGACCGACAGCGCGGATCCCCTGATCAGTGATCCCTACGCACGGTTGTTCCTCGAGGCGGCCGGCGACGGCATCTGGAAGATCTACCTCGATGAGGACCTTCCCGCGGAACTGGCCGACGTCGACCCCCGCTTCAAGGAGCGGATGCAGGCGATGATGAGCTACATGGGTTCGCGGACGAAGATCTTCGACGAGTTCTTCCTCGCCGCCACGGCCGACGGCATTCGCCAAGCGGTGATCCTTGCGGCGGGGCTGGATGCGCGCGCCTGGCGGCTGGCCTGGCCTGAGGGCAGCGTGGTCTACGAAATCGATCAGCCGAAAGTCTTGGCGTTCAAGCTCGAAACGCTGGAATCTCATGACGTCACACCCCTCGCCACTCATGTCAGCGTCGGGATCGACCTGCGTCAGGACTGGCCGAAGGCGTTGGCGGATGCGGGATTCGATTCGAGCGTTCCGACAGCATGGTTGGCCGAAGGACTCCTGCCGTACCTCACCGCAGACGCGCAGAATCTGCTATTCGAACGAATCCAGGCGTTGAGTGCCCCGGGCAGCCGGGTCGCCGTGGAGGCGTTCGGCAACGACTTCTTCAGCGCCGAGAGCTTCGCCCGCCGCGAAGAGCAGGTGGAGCAATACCGGGCGATCGCAACCAAGTTGGGCGGCAAGGACATCACCGAGTCCGGCAATCTGCTCTACGAGGAGGAGCGGACCGAGGTCACCGACTGGCTGACCGCGCACGGCTGGGACGTCACGGCGATCAGCGCCGAAGACCTGTTGGCGAGCAACGATCGGGCGATTCCCGCCGACCTGGACGAGGCCGTCCCAGGAAGTGTGTTCGTCGAGGGCCGGCTCCCGTAGGTCGTAGTGACCGGGGTCGCGGGCGGAAATGTCCGTGATCGCGGCGGGCTGCAATCAAGACTTCTTTGGGGAAGGCACCTCAAGAGGTCTGCGGGGATCGGCTCGAATCGTTTGCGGCGCAGAGCGTCCGCCAGCCGATCCTCAGGCGTTGGCGAACTCCGGTGGCTTGATGGCGGCGGGATCCGGGTTGGCCAGCGGTAGCCCCATGAAGCGGCGGGCGTTGTCGCCCATGAAATCGTAGGTGCGCCGGACGTCCATGCCCTCGGCGTACCTCCAGTAGCCCTTGGGTTCGGCTAGGCCCTCGGGGTGCGGCCAGTCCGAGCCGAACATGACCTTGTCCCACCCGACGGTCTGCACGACGTCGGCCACCGAGCCCTCCCAGAAGGGGCTGACCCAGCAGTTGCGGCGGAACACCTCGTGTGGATGCTCGGGGAAATTCTGCGGCATCTTCTTATAGGTCATCTCCAGATCGTCGAACAGCGGCTTGATCCAAGCACTTCCGTTCTCCACGCTGGCGATGCGCAGCTTCGGGAAGCGGGTCAGGGTGCCGTGACAGATGAGGCTGGTCAGCATGTCGGCGATCTCGCGGTGCCCGAGTGCAGTCCACTTGAACGCGGACATCTCGAAAGCGCTGGCCGTGTCGGCAGGCTCCCACTTCTCGATGTACTCCTGCAGCGGGGGCTGGCTGGCATGCAGCACGATCGGTAGCCCGGCGTCCTCCACGTCCTTCCAGAACGGATCGAACTCCGGCAAAGCGGGGGACCGCCAACCCTTGAAGCCGCACACCGGCGCCGGTTTGATCAGCGCGACCTTGGCGCCGTTGTTCAGGATGTACTCAAGCTCGCGGCGGCCTTCGTCGACGATGCCCAAGTTGATGACCGGCGTTGAGTAGACACGGTTTTCGTGAGCGAAACCCCAATGTT
>JAVROZ010000013.1:0-3603 GCA_032162485.1 Mycobacterium sp. | reverse complement strand
GCCATCGCCTGCACCCGATCCTGGCCCCGATCCTGGGTATGACAGACGCGGCGTGCCAACGTTCGATTCGGTGCGCGAGAGGATCGAATCCCGTTACGGGACCGCATTGGGCGCTGAGGAACTCGCTGCCGAGACAGCCGAGGGCCGGGCCGTCGAGGAGCAATACGAGGAGCGCCAGCGCGCCGCGGCTGAGCGCTTGGCGCAGATCCGGGAGTCCATGCGCGCTGATGAGTGACACCATGCCGAATTCGTGGCCGTGCAAACACGTGCCGAACGCCAGCCAACTCGCCGACGCAACGGCCGCCAACAATGAAGCTGCACGGGTCGCCGACGCGATAGCGGCCAGCGTGGCTAAATAAGCTGCCGCTGCTGTGCGCATATTCACCGTTGCAGAACGCCGGAACCGATTGGCGCGCAGGCACTTTCTGTGCGCTGCTGGTTCGGTAAGCCGAGTTACCGCCGGCCTGGTGGGACTGCACGCCACCGATCCCGCAACGCCGTATCTGTCACTGTGGGCCCGTTGCCGCGGATTCAGCACCGCGGACCTGGACCGCGCCCTATACCAAAACCGTTCTGTTATAAAGAATCTGGCGATGCGACGGACGTTGTGGTTAGTGAACGCCGACGACCTCGCGCTGGTGCAGTCCGCGGCCAGTGATCGGGTCGCGGACAATGAACACCGCAAGCTGGTCGCCGACCTGCACAAGGCCGGTGTGACCACGGACGGCGAACGATGGCTGGCGCAGGCCCGTGCCGCGGTGCTGCGCCACCTGGGTGAGCACGGTCCGGCGAGCAGCACCGAACTACGGGCCGCGTTGCCCGAATTGGCCGGCACCTATGATCCGGCGCCCGGAAAGCGCTGGGGCGGTGCGGTTCCGTTGGCCCCTAGGGTGTTGACGACGCTATCCGCAGGGGGCCTGGTGGTGCGCGGGCCCAATGACGGCGCGTGGACCACCTCGCGCCCACGGTGGAGTGCCGCCGGGGACTGGCTCACCGATCAGAGCGAGCCGTTACCGGAGGCGGCGGCCCGAGCCGAGCTGACCAGGCGTTGGCTGCAGGCGTTCGGACCCGCCACCGTCACCGATATCAAATGGTGGTTCGGCACCACACTCACTGCGGTACGGGCGGCACTGGCCGCCATTGGCGCGGTGGAGGTGGACCTGCACGGCGGACCCGGTTATGCGCTGGCCGACGACCTCGGCACCGAACCTGACGCGCCGCCGTGGTGTGCGCTGCTGCCTGCTTTGGACCCGACCACGATGGGGTGGTTTGAGCGGGACTGGTACCTGGGCCAACATCGCGGTCAGGTGTTCGACAGCAACGGCAACGCAGGTCCTACCGCGTGGTCAAACGGGCAAGTTGTCGGCGGCTGGTGCCAGGACAACGACGCCCGGGTCCGGCTGCAACTCCTGGAAGATCCCGGTCGCGACGCGCTGCGAGCGCTGCACCAGCGGGCCTTCGAGCTCACCGACTGGCTGGACGGAGTGCGGATCAGCCCGCGCTTCCCCTCGCCGCTATCCAGATCGGGCGTAGGCAATTGACGTCCGCGCGTGGCGTTGATCGAGCCCCGCGGTCAGGCTCAGGCGCTGACTTTGCGTCGCTTGGCGTTCGACCGCCTCGGGGTCCTCGTGGCTGCGACTACCACTTCGGCGAGGAACTTCCCGGTGTAGCTTTCCGGCACCGCGGCGATGTCCTCCGGAGTCCCCTGGGCGACAACGGTTCCGCCACCGGCACCACCTTCGGGACCCATGTCGACGATCCAGTCGGCTGTCTTGATCACGTCCAGGTTGTGTTCGATGACAATCACCGTATTGCCTTTGTCCACCAAGCCATTGATGACCTTCAACAACTTGCGGATGTCGTCGAAATGCAGGCCGGTGGTCGGCTCGTCAAGGATGTAGATGGTGCGCCCAGTCGAACGCTTCTGCAACTCTGAGGCCAGCTTCACCCGCTGCGCCTCACCACCGGACAACGTCGGCGCGGGCTGGCCGAGTCGCACGTAACCCAGCCCGACGTCGACGAGGGTCCGCAGGTAGCGGTGGATGCCGCTGATCGGTTCGAAGAAATCCGCGGCCTCCTCGATCGACATGTCCAGCACCTCGGAGATGGTCTTGCCCTTGTAGTGCACCTCGAGGGTTTCCCGGTTGTAGCGGGCGCCATGGCACACTTCGCACGGCACGTACACGTCGGGCAGGAAGTTCATCTCGATTTTGATGGTGCCGTCGCCGGTGCACGCCTCGCAGCGTCCGCCTTTGACGTTGAACGAGAAACGGCCTGGCTGGTAGCCGCGGACCTTGGCTTCGGTGGTGGCCGCGAACAGGGTGCGGATCTTGTCGAACACCCCGGTGTAGGTGGCCGGGTTGGATCGCGGCGTGCGGCCGATCGGTGACTGATCGACCCGCACCAGCTTGTCAAGGTGGTCGAGCCCGGTAACCCGGGTATGCCGGCCAGGCACCTGCCGGGCGCCGTTCAGCTTGTTCGCCAGCACCGAAGCCAGGATGTCATTCACCAGGGTCGACTTTCCCGAACCGGACACTCCGGTCACCGAGGTCAGGACCCCGAGCGGGAAGGACACGTCGATGCCGCGCAGGTTGTGTTCGCGGGCGCCGACGACGGTGAGTTGACGTTTTGCATCAACCGGTCGCCGGATTTCCGGCATTTCAATGCGCTCACGGCCCGACAGGTAGGCGCCGGTGATCGATTCCGTGTTAGTCAGCAGCTCCTGGTAGGTCCCGCTGTGCACGATGCGGCCACCGTGCTCGCCGGCTCGCGGGCCGATGTCGACGATCCAATCGGCATGCTCGATGGTGTCCTCGTCATGCTCGACGACGATCAGCGTATTGCCCAAATTCTTGAGACGAGTGAGGGTTTCGATGAGCCGACGGTTGTCCCGCTGATGCAGCCCGATGGACGGCTCGTCGAGCACGTACAGCACACCCACCAGACCAGACCCGATCTGGGTAGCCAACCGGATGCGTTGGGCCTCACCGCCGGACAGCGTGGCCGCAGCCCGTGACAGCGACAAATACTCCAACCCGACATCGAGCAAAAACCCCAGCCGCGACTGGATTTCCTTGAGCACCTGCCCGGCGATCGCCCGCTCGCGGGTACCCAGGGTCAGGGCGTTGAGGAAGTCGGCGCAGTCGGCGATCGACAGCTCGCAGACTTCGGCAATGGATTTCGGACCATGCGACCCCGCGGCCAGGGTCACCGCCAAGATCTCCGGCTTGAGCCGGGTGCCCTCGCACACCGGGCACGGGATGTCCCGCATGAAGCCCTCGTAGCGTTCCTTCATCTGCTCGGACTCGGTCTGGGACATCTTGCGTTGCAGGAACGCCAGCACACCCTCGAAGTCGGCGTAGTACGAGCGGGTGCGACCGTAGCGGTTGCGGTAGCGCACGTGTACCTGCTGGTCGGAGCCTTCTAAAATTGCCTTGCGAGCCTTAGCCGGCAGCTTGCGCCACGGCGTATCGACGTCGAAACCCAGCGCGTCGCCCAAACCGGCCATCATCCGGATGAAGTACTCCGCGGTGTGGCCCGTCGACCACGGCGCCACCGCGCCCTCGCGAAGGGTGAGATCCGGGTCGGGCACCACCAGGTCGG
>JAVROZ010000012.1:0-4754 GCA_032162485.1 Mycobacterium sp. | reverse complement strand
GCTTGCCAATCAAATAAATTCGAGAATGTCATCGTTAGAGCCAGGTGTCCTGAGTAGTCGTAGTCAGAAACGCTTCCAGGTCGTCACGCCACTGAGCCGGCGTGGTCTTATCCGGCTCGATGCCGGTGTAGTCGCCGCGATAAAACAGCAGCGGCCGTGGCTTGATCTTCGGCACTTCAGACAGAGAGTTGACCGCCCCGAAAACCACGAAGTGATCGCCACCGTCGTGCACGGACTCCACCGTGCAGTCGATGTAGGCCAGCGATCCGTCGATGATCGGTGAACCAAGTTCCGAAGGTTGCCAGTCAATTCCGGCGAACTTGTCGGGCTCCTTGGATCCGAATCGCGCCGACACATGCTGTTGCGATTCGGTCAGAACGTTGACGCAGAACCGACCGCTGGCTTCGATGGCCTGCCAGGATCGCGACACCTTTGTCGGGCAGAACAACACCAGCGGTGGATCAAGTGACAGAGCCGCGAACGACTGACACGCGAAGCCGATCGGCACGTCGTCATGCACGGTGGTGATAATGGTGATCCCGGTGCAGAACTGACCTAGCACGCTGCGAAACGTGCGCGGGTCAAGTGGCGCAGCAGTCATGGCTCGAGGTTAGCCGCGAAAGCCGACCGAGAAGTCGTGGCCCCACAGACTGATCGCGGTGCTCTCCCGGGCGACCCAGTCGTCGTCCTCGACCTGCCTTCCCTCACAACCGAATTCAATGTCGAAGCCGCTGGGTGTTTTCATGTAGAAAGACAGCATCAGGTCATTGACGTGGCGGCCCAGCGTCGCCGACATGGGCACCTTCTTGCGCAATGCGCGGTCCAGGCACAGGCCCACATCGTCGGCCTCTCCGACCTCGACCATCAGGTGCACGATGCCGCTGGGCGTCGGCGCCGGCATGAAGGCCAGGCTGTGGTGACGCGGGTTGCAGCCGAAGAAACGCAGCCACGCCGGTGCCCCGTCGGCCGGTCGGCCGACAACTTGCGGCGGCAGCCGCATCGAGTCACGCAGCTTGAACCCGAGCACATCCCGGTAAAAGTGCAATGACTCGGCGTCGTCCTTGGTGGACAACACCACGTGGCCCAGCCCCTGCTCGCCGGTGACAAACTTGTGCCCGTACGGGCTGACCACCCGGCGGTGTTCCAGAGCGGCGCCGTGGAAAACCTCCAGGCAATTGCCGGACGGGTCGGAGAAACGGATCATCTCGTCGACCCGCCGATCGGCCAGTTCGGTCGCTGTCGCCTCCTTATACGGCGTGCCTTCGACATCCAGCCGATTCCGGATCTCCTGCAGCCCTTCGGCGTTCGCGCACTCCCAGCCGGCTTCCGACAACCGGTCGTGTTCACCCGGCACGATTACCAACCGGGCAGGGAAGTCGTCCATGCGCAGGTATAGCGCGCCATCGGTGTTGCCCTTACCCTCGATCATGCCGAGGACCTTCAGGCCATACTCGCGCCAGGCGGCCATGTCGGTAGCCTCGATGCGCAGATAGCCCAGGGACCGGATGCTCATCTCGCACCTCCTAAGAAATCGATCGTCAGCTTGTTGAACTCGTCGAACTTCTCTACCTGCGCCCAATGTCCACACTGCCCGAATACGTGTAATTGGGCCCGCGGGATGGTCTTCAGCGCGACCAGCGCGCCATCCAGCGGATTGACCCGGTCTTCCCTGCCCCAGATCAGCAGCACCGGCTGACGCAGCTTGTACACCTCGCGCCACATCATGCCTAGCTCAAAGTCGGCTCCGGAGAACGACATTCCCATCGCCCGCGTCGCCGTCAACGATTCCGGGGTGCTGGCCAGCTCGAAACGCTGGTCCACCAACTCGGGGGTGATCAGCTTTTGGTCGTAGACCATGACTCGCAAGAACGCCTCGAGGTTGGCGCGAGTGGGCTGAGAAGAAAACTTGCCGAGCCGCTTCACACCCTCGGTGGGGTCTGGCGCAAACAGATTGACGCTGAGGCCGCCCGGACCCATCAGCACCAGTCGTCCGGCCCGGTCGGGATAGTCCAGCGCGAACCGCACCGCGGTGCCGCCGCCCAGTGAATTGCCTACCAGCGGAACGCGTCTGAGCTCCAGTTGGTCGAAGAGACCGTTGAGCGCCCTGGCGGCGTAGTGGTTGAACTGCCCATGTTCGGCACGTTTGTCGGAGTGCCCGTAGCCCGGCTGGTCGACCGCGAGCACATGAAACTGCTGCGCCAGCACCGCGATGTTGCGCGAGAAGTTCGTCCAGCTTGACGCGCCGGGACCACCTCCATGCAGCAACACCACCGTCTGCTCGTTGCCGACACCCGCTTCGTGATAGTGCAGCTTGAGGGGTCCGTCAACATCGACCTCCGCGAAACGCGAGGTCGACTCGAACGTCAGCTCTTGCGTAACCACTGCCACTATCCGCCGCTCCTCTCCCCCGCTAGCGGGTGGTGCCCCCACATCGTTTTCTTACTCTGCATCGTCGCGGCGGGCATCACACCATCGTGTCGCCGGGAGGCAACCCGAACTCGTTGTTTCCGAAGATCTGGTAGGCCCGCTCGGGGTCGTTGGCAGCATGCACCCGTCCGGCATGCGCATCACGCCAAAAACGCTGCACCGGTTGGTCATTGCCCAGGGCCGTGGCGCCGGACGCCTCGAACAGCCGGTCGATGGAAGCGATCGCCCGCCCGGTGGCGCGCACCTGGTCGCGGCGGGCGCGGGCGCGCAGGTCGAAGGGGATCTCCTTGCCGGCGGACAACAACGCGAACTCATCGGCGACATTGCCGCTCAACTGCCGCCACGCCGCGTCGATGTCACTAGCGGCCTCGGCGATACGGACCTTGGCGAACGGGTCGTCCTTGGCCTTCTCGCCGGCGAACGCGGCGCGCACCCGCTTGCCCTGGTGCTCGACATGCGCTTCATAGGCGCCGTAAGCCATGCCGACGATCGGTGCCGAGATTGTGGTGGGATGCATAGTGCCCCATGGCATTTTGTAAACCGGAGCGGTGTTCGTCTGATAGCCACCGGCGGTGCCGTCATTCATCGCCTTATAGGACAGGAACCGGTGGCGCGGCACGAAGACATCCTTGACGACGACGGTGTTGCTGCCGGTACCACGCAACCCGACCACATGCCACACATCGTCGATGCGGTATTCGGAGCGTGGGATCAGGAAGCTGCCGAAGTCGACGGGCCGGCCGTCCTTGATGACGGGTCCGCCCAGGAATGCCCATGAGGCGTGGTCACAGCCGGATGACCAGTTCCACGAACCGTTGACCAGGTAGCCGCCGTCGACCACGACGCCGGCGCCCATCGGGGCATAGGAGGACGAAATGCGCGTCCTGGGATCTTCGCCCCAGACCTCCTCCTGAGCCTGCTGGTCGAACAACGCCAAGTGCCAGTTGTGCACGCCGATGATGGAGCTAACCCAGCCGGTGGAACCGCACGCGCTGGCCAGTCGGCGGGTCGCCTCGTAGAACAGGGCGGGATCGCATTGCAATCCGCCCCACTGCTCGGGCTGCAGCAGGGTAAAGAAGCCGGCCTCATCCAGTTCCTGGACCGTCTCGTCGAGCAGTCGGCGCCGGTCCTCTGTCGCCTGAGCGCGTTCCCTGATCCGCGGCAGCAGATCATCGATGGCAGTGAGGACCGACTGCGCATCACGCTGTTGAATGGTGGTCACTTACGTTTGCCTCCTGCGAGAGCGGACTGAGCTCCAGAACTGATTTCGGCTTAGCAAAAGACTAGAACACGTTCCGATTTGTGTCGAGCAGGGTATTCCTGCGGCTGGTGGCGATAGGTATCGGGTTTTCTATAACATGTTCTAGTTCGTACGAAAGAGAGGGCAGGTCGTGGCAGCGGATATCCCCGGGGACGTTCCCGACGAGCCGCTCGGCGACCATGTGCTGGAGCTGCAGATCGCCGATGTCGTCGCCGAGACCGACGATGCGCGGTCGTTGGTGTTCGCGGTTCCGGACGGGCCGAACGATCCGGCCATCCCACCCGAACGGCTGCGCTACGCGCCCGGTCAGTTCCTCACGCTGCGGGTGCCCAGCGACCGCACCGGCTCGGTGGCGCGTTGCTACTCGCTGTGCAGCTCGCCATTCACCGACGATGCGCTCACGGTCACCGTCAAGCGGACAGCGGACGGCTACGCATCCAACTGGCTGTGCGACAACGCCCACACCGGCATGCCTATCCACCTGCTGGCCCCGTCGGGCACCTTTGTGCCCAAGACGCTGGACGCCGACTTTCTGCTACTGGCCGCCGGCAGCGGGATCACCCCGATCATGTCCATCTGCAAGTCGGCGCTCTCCGAAGGCAGCGGCCAGGTGACCCTCGTCTACGCCAACCGCGACGAGCGCTCGGTGATCTTCCGCGACGCGCTACAGGACCTGGCCACCAAGTACCCGGACCGGCTCACGGTAGTGCACTGGCTGGAGTCGGTGCAGGGGCTGCCGAGTGCGGCCGCGCTGGCGAAACTGGCGGCCCCGTTCACCGACCGACCGGCATTCATCTGCGGGCCGGGCCCGTTCATGGAGGCGGCGCGCCTGGCCTTGGATGCGCTGAAAGTTCCTGCGCAGCAAGTCCATATCGAGGTGTTCAAGTCGCTGGAATCGGATCCGTTCGCCGCGGTGACGATCGACGAGAGCGGCGACGCTGACGACACGCCCGCCACCGCAGTGGTGGAACTGGACGGCGAGACCCACACCGTTTCCTGGCCGCGCAGCGCCAAACTGCTCGACGTGCTGCTGGCCAAAGGTCTGGATGCACCCTTTTCCTGCCGA
>JAVROZ010000011.1:0-6005 GCA_032162485.1 Mycobacterium sp. | reverse complement strand
GCCCGGCCAAGCCGTCGTCGTACCCAACCAACAGCCGCCGGAAGCTCCCGCGCCAGCTCCCCAGGCGCCCGCCCCCGCTCCGGCGCCTCAGGCTCCTGTGCCAGTTCCTGAACAGGCCCCCGTGCCGGTTCCGCAGGTTCCTGTGCAAGGGCCGCAGGCTCCGGCACCTGTGCCGGAGGCGCCCGCTCCGGCCCCACCCGCCGCGCCGGTCCCAGTTATCGTGCCCGTACCGGTGTTACCCCCGATATTTACGCCCGGGAATCCGCCGGGCCGCGGCGGTGGCGGCAAAGGTCCCGGCGACGGCGGTGGTAAGGGCCCGGGCGGCGGGGGCCACGGCGGCGGCCATGGCGGTGGCGGCCGCGGCGGGTTCAACATTCCGGGGATTCCCGGGATCTGATTTCGCCGGGTAGCTGTCACCTGCTGTTCAGTGTCGCGATGCGGGTAGCTCATCGCGGCCACCTACACACGGTGGTATGCGATGCACCGTTTTCGGCACCGGGTATCTGGGTGCCACCCACGCCGTCGGAATGGCGGAATTGGGACACGAGGTCGTCGGGGTCGACATCGACCCGGGTAAAGTCGCCAAGCTCGCCGGCGGTGACATACCCTTCTACGAGCCCGGTTTGCGAAAGCTGTTGACTGGCAACCTCGCTGCGGGACGACTGCACTTCACCACCGACTACGACATGGCGGCGGAGTTCGCCGACGTCCATTTTCTCGGGGTCGGTACGCCGCAGAAGAAGGGCGAATACGGTGCCGATGTGCGGCATGTGCACGCTGTCATCGATGCGCTGGTGCCGCGCCTGACCAGGTCATCCGTCCTGATCGGCAAGTCGACAGTACCGGTCGGCACCGCCGCTGAGTTGGGCCGGCGTGCCGCCGCGCTAGCCCCTAGAGGCGTCGACGTCGAAGTCGCCTGGAACCCGGAGTTCCTGCGCGAAGGCTACGCCGTACGCGACACCCTGAACCCCGACCGCATAGTGCTTGGGGTACAGAATGATTCGATTCGCGCCGAGGCGGCCGTCCGCGAGCTGTACGGCCCACTGCTGGACGCAGGGGTGCCATTCCTGCTCACCGACCTGCAGACCGCGGAACTGGTCAAGGTATCCGCGAATGCCTTTCTGGCAACCAAGATCTCATTCATCAACGCTATTTCTGAGGTGTGCGAGGCGGCTGGCGCCGATGTCAGCCTGCTGGCCGACGCGCTCGGTTTCGACCCGCGCATCGGACGTCAATGTCTCAATGCGGGTCTGGGTTTCGGTGGAGGCTGTCTACCCAAGGACATTCGCGCCTTCATGGCCCGCGCCGGCGAGCTCGGTGCCGATCAGGCACTGACCTTCCTACGCGAGGTGGACAGCATCAATATGCGTCGGCGGACCAAGATGGTCGAACTTGCCACCGCGGCGTGTGGCGGTTCGTTGTTGGGTGCCAACATCGCGGTGCTCGGCGCGGCGTTCAAGCCTGAATCCGACGACGTACGCGACTCGCCCGCGCTCAATGTCGCAGGCCAGCTGCAGCTGAACGGCGCCGCGGTCAATGTCTACGACCCCAAGGCCCTGGACAACGCAAGCCGGCTGTTTCCCACGTTGACCTACGCGGTCTCCGTCGAAGAGGCCTGCGAGCGTGCCGACGCCGTTCTGGTGCTGACCGAATGGCGGGAATTCGTCGACCTGAACCCCGACGACCTCGCCGACCGGGTGCGTGCCTGCGTCGTCGTTGACGGCCGCAACTGCCTCGACGTGTCGCGCTGGGAGCACGCGGGTTGGCAGGTCTTCCGGCTGGGAGCGCGACGCCCTACGCAGTGACCGGACTCGTGAAGGGGCTCGGCACATTCCGCGGTTGGCGGTCGGCTCGCAGGAAGCCACCTGTGCGCTCGCTTCCGAGAATCTCGGTGGGTTGTCCGTCGCGGAACACGGCGCGGCCGGAGACGAACACGGCATCGACCGTCTTGTCATTGCGGTTTACCATGCGTGAAAGTCCGCCGTAGGCAGCGATATCGGCCTCGTGATACGAATCCAGCGTGTCGTCGAGACGTTGCGGGTCGATCACCACCAGGTCGGCCCAGTCGCCCAACCGCAGGTGACCGGCGTCCAAGCCGTACCAGTCCGCCAGCTCGCCGGTGAGCCGGTGCACCGCCTGCTCGACCGACAGGAAAGGGTCGCCCTCGATCGCGGCGTCGCGCACATGTCGAAGCAGGCGCAGGCCGCTGTTGTAGAAAGCCATGTTGCGCAAGTGGGCGCCTGCATCGGAGAAGCCGACCTGCAGCCCGCTCTGACGGGCGAGGCGACGCAGTATCTTCGGCCGGTGGTTGGAAATCGTTGTGCGCCAACGGATATCGGTGCCATATTCGAGAATCAAATCGAGGAAAGCATCCACCGGGTGTACGCCACCGCGGTCCACTCCGACCTGCCCGAACGATTTGCCCACCACCGACTCGTCGGGGCAGGCGACGATCTCGGCGTCGAAGAAATCCCGGTGCCAGGCGCGCGGACCGAACTTGCTGTCATAGTCCTTACGGAATCCTCGGCGGTACTCCTCGCCGCGCAGGAGTTCGTTGCGCTCGAGCTCATCCTTGAGATGCAACGCTGCCGCACCCGCACCGAACTCTTCGAACACCACCAGGTCGATCCCGTCGGCGTACACCTCGAACGGCACCGGCAGATGCTGGAAGCGGAAGTCGCCGCCGAGTCGGTTGACGATGGCCGACAGCGTGCTCGTCAACCACATGCTTACCGGTGCCGACTTCATGTCCGCTGCCGCCAGCAGGCTGGTCTTCAGGTGGGGTCGACGGATCCCCAGCGACTGAAATGCCTGCGAGATGATGTTCTGCGGATGACTGATGTCGGGACCGGACTGTAATGCGCGGCCGGTGCGGCGCAGCAACGTCTTGAGCCGTCGCAGCTCGCGGCCTTTGGCATACGTGGAGGGAAGGGTGCGAGACCGACAGGTGTCGCCGTCGATCTTGTCGAAAAGCAGTTGCTGCGAAGACATTCCGATGAAACCGGCATCGAGCGCCTCGGACAGCATCTGTTCCATCCGGTTCAGCTCGGCCGCAGTGGGGCGCACGTCGTCCCGGGTGGCCCGGTCCAGACCCATCACGGCTGTCCGCATGTCGGAGTGGCCGATGAACGCGGTCACATTCGGACCCAGCGGCAATGATTCCAAGGCGTCGATGTACTCACCCGCGTTGTTCCACGACTTGTGCTCGCCGACGATGCGGACCACGTGCTCGTGCGGGATCGCTTCCACCCGACCGAACAGGTCGGCGGCCTCGCCGGCATCGACGTGCACGGTGGACAGCGAGCACGAGCCCATGACGATCGTGGTAACGCCGTGCCGCACCGATTCGGATAGCGTCGGGGCCGCCAGCACTTCGGCGTCGTAATGGGTATGGATGTCGATGATGCCCGGAATCACCCATTTCCCTTCGGCATCAATGACATCCGAGCAGCCGTCGGTGTCCAGGGGAGTCGGCGACACGGCGGCAACGCGGCCGTCGCGAATACCGATGTTGCGAATCGCCGAGGGCCCTCCGGTGCCGTCGAACCACCTGCCGTTTGCGATCACGGTATCGAAAGTCAATACACTCACCTCATCCGACTGGACAGCTTACTGAAACCGTCAAATAGCCTATCGTGGGGATAGCCACTACCGCGATTCAAACGCGGTGACTCGCGATCTCCGCCCGAAGGACCGGCGCCACCCAGCGTCGCAGGTAAGCACGAAGCACTTCACCGGTGCGCGCCGGCCTGCCCGGGTCGATCATGAATGACTGCAGGATTCGCAGCGTGTACTCCGCGAGATCGTCGAGGTCGGCATCGTGAATCCCGAGGCGCGCCCAGTTGACGTCCAAGCCTGCCAAGATTCCGTGGCCGAACCTGATCCCCATATCCGACGTGACTCCGGTCGAGGCCTTGGTGAAGTCGTGCACCAGCATCAACTGCACATGCTTGTCGTCCGGCAACCACTCCAGGGTGAACGCCAAGCTCTCTACCAGCGCGTCGACGGGATCGATAATGCCGGCCAAGTGGTCGCGCAGTCGCTCCAAGAACCTCATGCCGGACCGGTTGGCTGCGGCCTCGATGAGAGTGTTGGTTCCGGGAAAGTAGTTGTATACGGTCTGACGCGAAACGCCCAGCGTTCGCGCCACGTCGGCTATCCGCATGTCGCCGCCGCGCTCTTCGATGGCTCGGCTGGCGGCATCAAGGATGCGCTCGACCGCTTCTTCGTCGGACGCGGGCTTGGCACCGCCCCAGCCATGGGTGCGCATGGCTGAGACGTTACGCGTGTGGATTGGCGGGTCCACAACCGAAGCGGATCACGGCCGCGGCGTCCGGGAGCTGGAAGCGGCATTGAAGCGGATCTCGATGTCATCGCAACCGGGTGCCGTTCCATCGGGATCGTCGGTCACCCGGACTCCGACGTTGCGGCCGGTTTTGGCGGCGACGAACTTCAGCGGTCCCTGGCCGTCCTGTAAGTGCTTGTCACCCCACTGCACCAGGGACAGGAACACCGGCAGCAGATCTTGTCCTGCCGGGGTGAGGCGGTATTCGTCACGGGCGCGCTGGCCCGGTTCTCGATACGGCACACGGGCAACGATCCCGGCCGCCTCCAGCTGTTTGATGGCCCGTGACACCGCTGGCGCCGAAGCGCCGATTCGTTCTGTGAAGTCTTCAAATCGTGTTGTCCCATATAAGCATTCACGAACCACGAGGAAAGCGGTCTTGGTGTTCAGCAGGTCGAGGACCTTCGCCATGGAGCATGCTTCTCCGGCCGACCACTGCTGCCGGTCACGCAACTTCTTCTCGAACTCCATCACATACCTCACATGACTAATGCTTGCATTACTCAGCTTGCCATGATTGTATCTCACTAACGAAGTCATTAGTCAGATGAACGGAAGGTACGAGGCGATGGTCGCAGTAGCAGGCAAGGTGGTCGTGGTGACCGGTGGCCGACGCGGGCTTGGTGCGGCACTCGTCGACGAGGTGCTGGCCCGCGGGGCGCGCAAGGTGTACTCCACGGCCAGGTCCGCCTTCGCTGATGACCGTCCGCAGGTGGTCACTCACCAACTCGAGGTTGGCTCCGCCGACTCCGTCGCCGCACTTGCCGAAATCGCGAACGATGTCGAGATCGTGTTCAACAACGCCGGCATTTTGATCCCAGACTCCTTGCTGACCGGCAGCCTCGATCACGTCACTGAGACCTTTGATACCAATGTATTTGGGCCGCTGCGCGTGACGCGGGCGTTCGCGCCGATCCTGGCAGCGAACGGGGGCGGTGCGGTGGTCAACGTGCACTCGGTACTGTCCTGGCTGGCAGGCAGTGGAGCCTACGGCGCGTCCAAGGCCGCGATCTGGTCGGTGACCAACTCGTTGCGCGTTGAGCTTGTTTCGCAAAATACGCAGGTTGTAGGCGTGCATGCGGGTTTCATCGACACCGACATGGTTTCGGCGATGCCGCTGCCCAAGACCACGCCGGCCGAGATAGCCAAGCGCATCGTGGACGGTTTGGAAGCCGGTGCGGTCGAGGTGCTCACCGACGAAGTGACGGTCAACGTCAAAGCGGCACTGTCGGGCCCGGTGGAGCACCTGGCTTTCTCGCTGGCGCACTAGCCAGTCTTACTGAGTCAATGGAGCTCTGAATCATCATGCCACTGTGGACAATTCACTACACACCGGGACTCTTCAGCGATGAGCAGAAGCACGATTTGGCCTCTCGAATCGCCGACCATTACGAGAAGGCCGGGTTGCCCCGGTTCTACGTCGTCACGATATTCAACGAGACCAGACCCGCAGACTTCTACGTGGGCGGCGAGCCCACGCCCGTCGGCGTGCGTGTCATCATCGAGCACATCGCCCGGCGCTCCACCGATACGTCGAGTCGCCAGCGGATCGCCCAGTGGATCAACGGCATCCTGACGCCCTTTCTGGACGGGCATCCGGGTCTGCACTGGGAGTTTCACGTCGACGAAACCAGTGAGGAACTCTGGATGATCGACGGAA
>JAVROZ010000010.1:0-3996 GCA_032162485.1 Mycobacterium sp. | reverse complement strand
TCGCAGCGGTGGTAAGCGATTTCGGAATAGGCTGGCTAAAACGGCTGTCGCCCGGGGACCGGGAGATCCTGTTGGCCTGCGCCGCCGGAGCGGGCCTGGGCGCGGTCTACGCCGTCCCGATGGCGGGGGCGTTGTTTACCCTGCGGATCTTGCTGAACACCTGGCGGATGCGCGCGGTGGGTGCGGCACTGATCACCTCCAGCCTGGCTGTCGCGGTCGGATCGGAGATCACCCACGACCATCCCGAATTAGCTTGGCCGAGCGCGGAATCGGCCTACCTGCTCAGCGCGCACGCACTGGCCGTCGCGCCGGTGGCTTTCGCGGTGGGGTGGGTGTTCAACAAGATCATCGCGGCCGCGCGTCCGGTTAACCCGGTGCGGTCGTGGGTGCTGATCCCCGCTCTCGCCGCCGCCGGCCTGTTGACCGGCATCTGTTCACATTGGTGGCCCGAACTGCCCGGCAACGGCAAGAGCGTGCTTACCGTCAGCCTCGCCATCGGAGCGGCCGGCATGACACTCACGTCGGCGGTGGTGATCCTGGCCTTGAAGCCGTTGCTGACGGCGATGTTCCTGCGAGCCGGGGGTGCCGGTGGTCTGCTCACGCCGTCGTTGGCTACCGGCGCTGCGGCGGGTTCGGTGTTGGTGTTGGCGCTCAACGAAATGGCCGGCACGCACCTGCATGGTCCGGTGATCTCGTTGGGTGCCGCGGCCGGGGTGCTGGCAGTGACGCAAGGCTCGCCAGTGTGGGCCGCCATCTTTGTCTGGGAACTGGCCCGGCCACCGATCTGGATGCTGGTGGTGTTCCTGGTGACGGCGGTTGGCGCGCACGGAATAAAATCGTTGACTCTCGGGCGTCAACCCCCGCCCCCGGACCACCGGGCAGGCTGAGCCCTAAACAGGCCTTACGGTGCCGGTCAGGTACGGGTAACCCTTGGAGATGTTGCGCAGCGACAGCTTCCAGCCCTCGCCGGTCTCGTCGATATAGAGTCCAGCGGTCCCCGGCAGCAGCAGCGGCTTGCCGAACCGCACCGAATACTCCACCGCGTCCGGCAACTTGGCTTCAATATTCGCCAATACTGCTGCGGCACTGAACATGCCGTGCGCAATTGAAGTCGGGAAGCCGAATAGCTTGGCGGCAACGCCGCTGGTGTGAATTGGGTTGAGATCGCCACCCACCACGGCGTAGCGACGGATCTGGCTGGGCGAAATGCGCAGCACGGTCGACGGCGGGGGCAGCTTGGGCTCTTTTTTCGGCGGCGGCTTGGGTTCATCCGACAGGCTGGTGCGCTGTTGGTGCAGGAAGGTCGTCACCTGGTGCCAGGCCAGTTCGTTACCGACGCTGACATCGGTCAGGAGGTCGACCAGCAGGCCCTTGCGGTGCTCCCGCAAGTTTTCGGCATGCACGTGCACGCTTACGGTGTCAGTCACCGCGATCGGCCGGTGCTGGGTGATGTGGTTCTCCGTGTGCACCGATCCCATTGCGGAGAAAGGGAAGTCGAACCCGGACACTAGGGACATGATCGAAGGAAAGGTCAACGCGAACGGGTAGGTCAGCGGGACGTTGTTGCCGTACTGCAGGCCGGTGACCGCGGCGTAGGCGGCCACATTGGTCTGGTCGATCGGCAATTCCTCGATCGTCACGGTGCGTTTCGGCAGCTGATCTGACCTGGGCACGACGGGCAGCGCCCCGGCCACCGCGCGCAACATATTTTTCAGCCCACTTGGTTGATTCATCTAGATCCCCTACTCGAATTGTCTAGCTTCTCCTCGGGCCATTCGGCCCGCATCGTCGCCAGAACTAAGCCCCGATCATTCCCTGGCCGCAGACTCGAACCACGTTGCCGGTCAACGCGTTTGACGCTGGGCTGGCGAAGTAGGCGATGGTCTCGGCGACGTCGACGGGTTGGCCGCCCTGCAACAACGAGTTCAACCGTCGTCCCACCTCGCGGGTCGCCACCGGCATCGCCGCCGTCATCTTGGTTTCGATGAATCCCGGAGCCACAGCGTTGATCGTGATGCCCTTCTCGGCGAGGCTCGGCGCCAGCGCCTGGGTAATACCGATCATGCCGGCCTTGGTGGTGCCGTAATTGGTCTGTCCGCGGTTGCCGGCAATCCCGGCGATCGATGACAGCCCGATCACCCGTCCACCCTCGCCCAGTATTCCGCTACTGACCAGTCCCTCGGTAAGTCGCAGTGGGGCATACAGATTGACGGCCAGCACGGCGTCCCAGCGGTCGTCGTCCATGTTGGCCAACAGCTTGTCGCGGGTGATGCCGGCGTTGTTGACCAGGATGTCGGCCCGGCCGCCGTAGTGGTCACGCAGGTGCTCGGTGATCTTGTCAACGGCGTCGTCGGCGGTGACGTCGAGCCACAACGGCGTTCCACCGACATTGCTGGCGGTTTCGGCCAACGCTTCCTCAGCGGACTCCACGTCGATCGCGACCACGCGGGCACCGTCGCGGGCGAAGACCTCGGCGATCGTCTGACCGATACCGCGGGCAGCCCCCGTCACGATGGCGACCTTGCCGTCCAGCGGCTTGTCCCAGTCGGCCGGCGGGGTGGCGTCTTCGGAGCCGACGTAGAAGACCTGGCCGTCGACGTAGGCCGACTTGGCCGACAGCAGGAACCGCATGGTGGATTCCAGCCCAGTGGCGGCCGGCTTGGCATCCGGGGCCAGATACACCAGGTTCACCGTCGCCCCGCTGCGAACCTCCTTGCCCAGCGAGCGCGTGAAGCCCTCCAGTGCGCGTTGGGCGATACGTTCCTCGGTGCTGGCCGCGGCCTCGGGCGTGGTGCCGACGACCACCACTCGGGCGTTGTGCTCGAGGTTGCGCAGCAGGGGAGTGAAGAATTCGTGCAGCGCCTTCAGACCGGCCGGTGTGGTGATACCCGTGGCATCGAAGACCAGACCGGCGAACTTGTCGGCCCAGCGGCCGCCCAGGTTGTTGGAGAGCAGGTCGTAGTCGTTGTCGAGCGCCGCACGCAGTGGCTCGACCACCCGGCCTTCACCCCCGATCAGCAACGACCCGGCCAGCGGGGGATCGCCGACGCTGTACCGGCGCAGCGGTTGAGGTTGCGGAACACCGAGTTGCTTGGCCAGGAACGATCCGGGTCCGGAGTTGACAACCTGCGAGAACAGATCCGGCGAGCGCTTGGTAGCCACTGAGTTGCCTTCCGTGTATGGGACGAACTTACTGCCGAGTAAGGACAGTGGGTAGTATTGCCTGCCGAGGCGGGTACCCCAAAATTAACCCCCGAACTAGGGGCGACACACGGAGAAAAAATATGGCCCTTGCAAATTCCGAGCCGAGGCGGCGGGTCGCCGTGCTGGGCGGCAATCGGATCCCCTTCGGACGTTCCGACCGAGCCTATGCCGAAGCCTCCAATCAAGACATGTTCACCGCCGCGCTGGGCGGCCTGGTTGACCGGTTCGGGCTGGCCGGCGAACGACTGGGCGCCGTGGTCGGCGGTGCGGTGCTCAAGCACAGTCGCGACTTCAACCTCATGCGCGAATGTGTTCTGGGATCCGAACTTTCGTCTTACACGCCGGCGTTTGACCTGCAGCAGGCCTGTGGAACCGGTTTGCAGGCGGCCATCGCCGCGGCCGACGGCATCGCCGCCGGCCGTTATGAGGTGGCCGCGGCCGGCGGAGTGGACACCACGTCGGACGCACCGATCGCGCTCGGCGACGACCTGCGCCGCACCTTGCTGAAGGTGCGGCGGGCAAAGTCCAACGTGCAGCGCTTGAAGCTGGTCGGCACCTTGCCCGCCAATCTCGGCATCGCGGTTCCAACCAATGGCGAACCCCGCACCGGGCTCTCGATGGGCGAGCATGCTGCCATCACCGCCAAGGAGATGGGCGTTAAGCGCGTCGATCAGGACGAGCTGGCCGTCGCGAGCCACCGCAACATGGCCGACGCCTACGACCGCGGTTTTTTCGACGACCTGGTCACGCCTTTCTTGGGGCTGTATCGCGATGACAACCTGCGACCGGACG
>JAVROZ010000009.1:0-6980 GCA_032162485.1 Mycobacterium sp. | reverse complement strand
CGCCAGGCAGCCTACCGCCGATGCTGGTTGCCCGACGTCTCCCTGTCGGCGGCTCGGCCCCCGAAGGGCCCCCGAAGTCCGGCTCAGCACGTTACAACAAATGCCGAGAATGTTATTATCCGCATTGAAGAACTACACTTGTCATCAAGGCAGCAAAATCGCCTTTACCAGGACAGATGACTAATCGAGATGCTTACCGGAAAGCCGTTGATGGACGACCAGGGAAAATGTTAGGTTATCTATCATATGGCCCGGTCGGGCTTACTGACGCTGCCGCAGCCGGAGGGTGGCTTTCGTGATAGAGCATGCTGACGGGACACGCACGCCAGTCATCGACGCCAGCGTGCACGTCTTCTTTCCGTCCAATAAAGACCTGCGGAACTTCCTTCGCGAGCCCTACAGGAGCCGCGGTTTTCCGGACTACGAGATGGACTGGTACGGCGCACCCGGCGGCGAGTACGCACCGAACACCGTGGGTCCGGACCGCGAATATCCCGGGTCGAGCCCGGAAATTGTTGGACACGAACTGTTTTCGAAGCGTGGCGTCGATGTGGCGATCCTGCATCCGATGGGGCGGGGCATCATGCCCGACCGGCACCTCGGCAGCGCGCTGCATGCCGCGGGCAACGAGATGCTGGTGACGCGCTGGCTGGAGTCCGACGAGTTCGGAGAACGATTCCGCGGCACCATTCGGGTCAACCCCGACGACATAGCCGGCGCGTTGCGGGAGATCGAGAAGTGGCGCGACCATCCCCGCGTGGTCCAGATCGGCGTCCCGCTGCAGTCCCGCGAGGTCTACGGCAAACCGCAGTTCTGGCCGCTGTGGGAGGCCGCGGTCGAGGCGAACCTTCCGGTGGCGGTGCACATCGAGAGCGGCTCCGGGATCGCGTTCCCGCCGACGCCGTCCGGCAACACGCGCACCTACGAGCAGTACGTGAGCTTCATGGCGCTGAACTACCTGTACCACCTGATGAACATGATCGCCGAGGGCGTATTCGAACGCTGGCCCACGTTGAAGTTTGTCTTTGCCGACGGTGCCGCTGACTTTGTGACGCCGTTCATGTGGCGGATGGACACGTTCGGCCGGCCGCACCTCGAGCAGACGCCGTGGGCGCCGCGGATCCCCAGCGAATACCTGCCCGGCCACGTGTTTTTCGTCGAAGGCAGCCTCGACGGTCCTGGCGACACCGAGTTCGCCGGCGAGTGGTTCGGCTTCACCGGCAAGGACGACATGGTCATGTTCGGCTCCAGCTATCCGCACTGGCAATGCGCGGATATCAGCAACCTGCCCACAGCGCTCACCAACGAACAGCGCGAGAAGCTGTGCTGGCGCAATGCGGCAAATCTCTACGGGATCGATATTTCTGTCGAGCTGGCTGGTACGCGGCTGGCTCCTAGGCGGAGCTGGGCGCAAAATGATTAGTGAACAAGGGAGATCACGATGACGCTGACCCATATGCATGAACGTGTCCCCGCCGCCGAGCGTATAGCCGTACGGTGCGTCGACTCCGATGTCCACCCGGTGCCCAAACGGGGCGAGATCACCCAGTACATCCCCGAGCCCTGGCGCAGCAAGTACTTCCTGGCCCGCACCGTGGGTGAACAGATCTACTACGACGCGCCGGACTACGCGCACGCCTACGCAATGCGCGTGGACAGCTTCCCGCCGGACAACGAGTTCCCCGGCAGCGACCCGGACATGGCGTTCCGCCAGCTGATCATGGAAGCGGGCTCCGACATCGCGATCCTGGAGCCCGCCGCCTACCCGGCGCGCATCCCTGAAGCGGAGCAGGCGATGGCGAGCGCGCTGAACGACTGGCAGTCCCATCACTGGCTGGACAGCCACAACAACTGGCACGAGCGGTGGCGCGGTTCGATTTGTGCCGCCATCCAGGAAACCGAAGGAGCAGTGCGCGAGATCGAGAAGTGGGCCGGGCACCCCTACATGGCACAGATCTTGATCAAGGCCGAGCCCAGACCGCCGTGGGGCAACCCGAAATACGACCCCATTTGGGCTGCGGCCACCAAGCACGACATCCCCGTCAGCTGCCACCTTTCGCGCAGCCACTTCGATGAACTACCGACGCCGCCGGTGGGCTACCCCAGCTACAACCACGACTTCATGGTTACCTACTCGCTGCTGGCCGCCAACCAGGTCATGAGCCTGATCTTCGACGGCGTCTTCGACCGGTTCCCGACGCTGCGGATCGTGTTCGTCGAGCACGCATTCACCTGGATTCTGCCGCTGATGTGGCGAATGGACGCGATCTACGAAGCCCGCAAATCCGGGGTCGAGATCAAGCGCAAGCCGTCCGAGTACGTCAAGGACCACATCAAGTTCACCACCCAGCCGCTGGACTATCCCGAAGACAAGACCGAGCTGACCCGCGCACTGGAGTGGATGGAGTGCGACAAGATCCTGCTGTACTCCTCGGACTACCCGCACTGGACCTTCGACGACCCGCGGTGGTTGGTCAAGCACCTGCCCAAAGCGGCCCGGGATGCGGTGATGTTCAAGAACGGCATCGCGACGTATCACCTTCCGGACACCGTTCCGGCCCTCGAGGGTCAAGTCCGGGTCCACTGAGTTGGCTCCTGAAGACAAAGGCGAGACAAAGCGGCCCCGCCTCGCTCAGGGCCGCGAGCATGTTGTTGCGACGGTGGACGAGATCCCACCGGGCACCCACAAGCTGGTTCCGATCGGACGGCACGGCGTTGGCGTCTACAACGTCAACGGGACCTTTTACGCCATTGCGAATTACTGTCCCCACCAAGGTGGTCCACTGTGCTCAGGGCGCGCCCGCGGACGCACCGTCGTCGACGAGAACGCCCCTGGCGACGCCGTGATGGTGCGGGATCGGGAATACATCTACTGCCCTTGGCACCAATGGGGTTTCGAGCTGGCAACCGGTACCACCGCGGTCAAGCCGGAATGGAGTATCCGCACCTATCCGGTGCGGGTGATCGGCAATGACGTGTTGGTGATGGCGTGACGGTACAGGAGAATCTGGTGTCTTCGATCGAGGTCAATGGCGGCCATGTTGTCTACGAAATCCTCGGCGACTCAGGCGATCTCATTGTGCTGACGCCGGGTGGTCGGTTCAGCAAAGAGATTGAGGGCCTGCGCCCGCTGGCCGACGCCCTGGTCGCCGGCGGCTATCGGGTGCTGCTGTGGGACCGGCCGAACTGCGGTGCCTCCGATGTGCAGTTCTATGCGCAGAGTGAGTCGCACATGCGCGCCGAGACACTGCGCGGCCTGTTGGGCAACCTCGGTGTCGAACGCTGCATCCTGGCGGGCGGCTCTGGCGGGGCCAGGGACTCCATGCTGACCACCATGCTCTACCCCGACCTCGTCGAGAAACTCGTGGTGTGGAACTTCGTCGGCGGCATCTACGGTAGCTTCGTCCTGGGCTCCTTTTACATCATCCCGAGCATTCTGGCGGTGCGCGGTACCGGAATGGACGCCGTGGTGAAGGTGCAGGAATGGCGCGATCGCATCGCGGAGAATCCGGCCAATGAGCAGCGATTCCTCGATTTCGACAAAGACGACTTCCTCAAGGTGATGCTGCGGTGGCTCAACGCCTTTGTATCCAAACCGGGACAGACCATCCCGGGCGTAGAAGATGAGTTGTTCGACCGAATCGGAGTCCCCACGTTGATCATTCGTGGCGGTGCGAACGATTTGGATCACCCCAAACGGACATCGCTGGAAGTCAGCTGCTTGATCAAGGGATCCAAATTGATCGATCCGCCGTGGCCGGAGGATGCGTGGGAGCGGGCATCCGAGGATCGCGCCGCTGGACGGGTGAAGCACTTCAACATGTTCGATACCTGGGTGCTGGCCGCACCACCGATCCTGGAATTCCTAGGCTCGTGAAGCGTTTACTCGGTGCGGATGTGGATCTCGCAATTCAGCGAGGCCTCGAGTGCTGTGTGGACCCGGCTTTCCGGGACACGTTCGAGGTCTGCTTCACGCAGCGTCACGTAGATGATGTCGAAACCTTCGTCATCGGTATCCCGCACGATGTGGCCGCTGAGCCCGAATCCGGCGAGCACGCCGCGGGCGTCGTCGTCGGTTCCCCTGCTGATGAAGGTGACGACCCCAGTCACCGGCGTGGTATTGAACGCCTTGGCGCACAAACGAATTGCGATCTGCTTCGCTTCTTCGGCGTTGTCGCCGGCGATGAGCAGGTCCACGTCTGGACCGGTGTCCTTCTTGACGACCTCGGCACCGATCTGGTCAATGAGTTCGAGGAGCGTATCCATGCCCTCGCGTAACCGCTCCGGTGTGAGCATCCCGGTCGGATCGATGTTGACCCGCACCACCGCAGTCCGCATGCGGGCCAGCCTATCGGCAGTGACGGTGGGCTGATCGATGAAAACCACCGACACCGCGTTCAAGACCGCCGTCTGGTCCGGTTGCACACCCCGACTGCTGCGTGCGGACAACGACCGTGAGGACGCCGCGGAATATCGGGATCAGGGTGGGTATCTTCCGCTGCTCGACACCGACCAACTGCTCGGCGAAGTCGAATCCGGCGGACTGGTCGGCCGCGGCGGTGCCGCCTTTCCACTTGGATTGAAGCTGCGAGCGGTACGCGACAACGGTCGGGTTGCTGGTGGCGCGGTGGTAATCGCGAATGGCGAAGAGGGAGAACCGGCTTCGTTCAAGGATCGCTGGCTGCTGCGTCACCGGCCACACCTGGTTTTGGACGGATTGCGGTTGGCTGCGGCGATCGTGTCCGCCGACCGTGCCTACGTCTATGTGTCCGATCCGGATTCGGCGCGGAGCATCGAGGCCGCGCTCGGCGAGTTTGAGCCCGCCACCCTCGGTGGTGTCAGCATCGATGTGTGGTCCGTGGAGCCGGGATACGTCGCCGGCGAGGAGACCGCGGCGGTCCGCGCGATCAACGGTGGGCCGGCCAAGCCGACCGACAAACCACCGCGGCCGTTCGAAGTGGGAGTCGGCGAGCGGCCTACGCTGATCAATAACGTCGAAACCCTGGCCAACCTGCCCTACCTACAGCGCCATGGCGGGCACGCATTCCGCACACAGGGAACCGTGATGTCGCCGGGCACCTTCCTGGCCACGATCACCGGAGCCAGCCGACCGCCGGTTCTTTATGAGCTGCCGCACGGCCTGCCATTCACCGAACTACTTGCGCTACATGGAGTTTCATCCGAACAGCTGCGTGGGGTGCTGATGGGCGGTTATTTCGCAGGCCTGCTCAACCGCAGCGTGCTGGATACCAGGCTGGATCACGAGACGATGCGTAAGCTCGGTAGCGGTCTGGGTTGCGGCGCGATCTCGCTGATCACCGATGACTGCCCGGTTGCGGTCGCGGCGGCGGTGCTGGCCTACTTTGATCGCGAAAATGCCGGGCAGTGCGGATCGTGCTTCAACGGAACAGCGGCCATGGCGGCAGCGGGCGGGGCACTGCGCGACTCCGTTGCCACGACGGAGGATCTTGATCGTCTGCGGCGCTGGTCGGTGGTGCTGCGCGGACGCGGCGCATGCGGCACGCTGGACGCCGCCACCAACGTGGCCGCCACCCTGCTCGATCAGTTTCCCGACGAGGTGGACCGCCATCTCGCTGGCACGTGCCAGGACTGCAGTCGCGGCGCATATCACGCTGACCGTCCATACCAGGCCACTGAGACAGTGGGGGGGCGGTGAGCCAGACATGAAGATTCGCCTCGACCGGACCGTGTGCGATGGCTTCGGCGTGTGCGCCAAACACGCACCGGGGTACTTCTCGCTTGACGATTGGGGTTACGCGTCTCTCGTTGGTGATGGCACCGTTTCCGAAGGGGACCACGACCCGGTCATGCGCGCATTGCTGGACTGTCCAGTGCACGCCATCACCGAGATGGGTGACCGCCAACCCGCCGTCGTCCACCCCGCGCCTGCCAGCGACGAAGATCCTGCAGAACACCTGAAAACCGATGCCAACGAAGCGCAATGGGGCTTCACGCGTTGACGGGACGGTGCGCCGGCCTGACCGCCTTGGTGACCGGAAGCAGCAGGGGCCTGGGTAAAGCGATTGCCCAGCGACTGGCCGACGAGGGAGCCACCGTGGCTCTCACCGCCCGCACCATGGAGCCCGACCCCAAGTACCAAGGATCCCTTCGAGAAACGCTGGAGGAGATCACGACCGACGGCGGTTCGGCCATTGCGATCCAGGTTGACCTGTCGAAAGCCGAGGAACGCGAGCGATTGTTCGCCGAAGTTGTCGACCGCATCGGTGCACCCGACATCCTGGTCAACAACGCCGCCGTCACGTTCTTGCGTCCACTCGACGAGTTTCCGGAACGGCGGGTGCGCCTGATGATGGAGATGCATGTCCTTGCGCCGCTTCACCTTACGCAGCTGGCTATCCCCGCCATGCGGGAGCGCCGCCGCGGTTGGGTGTTGAATGTGACCTCCGTTGGCGGTGACCTGCCCCAGGGCCCGCCCTTCGACGAGTTCGACCGCAGCGCGGGATTCGGGATCTATGGCACAGTGAAGGCCGCATTGAACCGGCTTACCAAAAGCCTTGCGGCAGAACTGTACGACTACGGCATCGCCGTCAATGCCGCCGCACCCTCCAATCCGGTGGCCACACCGGGCGCGGGCACCCTGGATCTTGCCAAGACCGACACCGAGAGCATTGAGCTGATCACCCAGACCGCTCTCGAATTGTGTACCGGTGACCCGAAAACGTTGACCGGCCGGATCGCTCATACCCAACCATTCCTGCGTGAGCTCGGACGGTTGAGCTGACCGAGCCGCTTGTCGAGCAGCTGCGGGGCCGACTTCCTGACATCGAGGGTCTTCGCCCGTTACCCGGCGGCGCGTCCAGCCTGACTTTTTCTGGGCAGCTGGCGGGCGATCCGGTGGTAGTCAAGGTGGCCCCTCCCGGGCTGCCGCCTACTGCGCATCGCGACGTGTTGCGCCAGTGCCGCATCATCAGAGCACTCGCCACCACGCCGGTGCCCGT
>JAVROZ010000008.1:0-2946 GCA_032162485.1 Mycobacterium sp. | reverse complement strand
TGCGGTGCATGCTGGGCAAGTCGTCCGGTCTACCATCATGCGTAGTAGAAGCTGCGCGCTGCTGTGATCCGAGGAGTCATTGCGTGAGCATTCGCGAGCGCGTTGCGCCGAGCCGAGTCAGCACCGTTGTGCTGGCGTATTTGGCGCTCACCAAGCCGCGAGTCATCGAGCTGTTGCTGGTCACGGCGATTCCGGCGATGCTGCTTGCCCATCGCGGCAGCGTCGACCCATTGCTGATCCTCAACACGTTGGTCGGCGGGATGCTGGCCGCCGGCGGGGCCAACACGTTGAACTGTGTGGCCGATGCCGACATCGACAAGGTGATGAAGCGGACCGCGCGACGCCCGCTGGCCCGCGCGGCCGTGCCGACCGCCCACGCGCTGGTGTTCGGCTTGGTGATGAGCGCCGCGTCATTCGTCTGGTTGTGGTGGACGACGAATCTGCTGTCGGGCTTGCTGGCGGTGGGCACGATTGCGTTCTACGTGTTCGTCTACACGTTGCTGCTCAAGCGCCGCACCTCGCAGAACGTGGTGTGGGGCGGTGCGGCCGGTTGTATGCCCGTGATGATCGCGTGGTCGGCGGTCACCGGAACAATCGCCTGGCCGGCCCTGGTCATGTTCGCGATCATCTTCTTCTGGACGCCGCCGCACACCTGGGCGCTGGCGATGCGGTACAAGGAGGATTACCAGGCGGCCGGGATCCCCATGCTGCCGGCCGTCGCGACGGAACGCCAGGTGACTAAGCAGATCCTGGTGTACACGTGGCTGACCGTGGCCGCGACGTTGACGCTCGCTCTGGCCGCCGGCTGGCTGTACACCGCGGTGGCCGCCGTGGCCGGGGTCTGGTTCCTGACGATGGCTCATCAGCTCTACGCCGGCGTGCGTCGCGGAGAGCCGGTCAAACCGCTCCGGTTGTTCCTGCAGTCGAACAATTATCTGGCCGTCGTGTTCTGCGCTCTGGCGCTCGATTCGGCGCTGGCGCTGCCGACGCTGCTGCGGGTCTGACACTCACTACGAGGTCCCGGACCTGCGGATACCCCGTACCCCGACGGGGTCTTGCGACTACGACAGGGCGTAGTTTTCAATTCCGTCGTGACTTCTTCGGCGGCTGACCCCACCCACCTTCTCGGCGGCGATTCATGACCGCACCGATCTGGATAGCGTTACCGCCCGAAGTGCATTCGACGTTGCTCAGCAGCGGGCCGGGTCCGGGATCGCTGCTGACAGCCGCCAGGGTGTGGTCGGCGCTGAGTACCGAATACGCCGACGTCGCCGACGAACTGACTACCGTTCTGGCGGGCGTGCAGTCCGGTGCGTGGGAGGGACCCAGTTCCGAGCAGTATGTCGCTGCCCACACTCCGTACCTTGCCTGGCTGACCCAGGCCAGCGCCGACAGTGCGGTCGCCGCAGCGCAACACGAGACCGCGGCCGCGGCCTACACCGGGGCGCTGGCCGCCATGCCGACGTTGCCGGAGTTGGCCACCAACCACATGGTGCACGGTGTGTTGACGGCAACCAATTTCTTCGGCCTCAACACCATTCCGATCGCGCTGAACGAGGCCGACTACGTGCGGATGTGGGTGCAGGCGGCCACCACGATGAGTACCTATCAGGCCATTGCCGGATCGGCCCTCGCCGCGGTGCCACCGGCCGAGCCCGCACCGCCAATCCTCACCGCAGCCGGCGAATCCGGCTCTGCGACAACGCAAGCCGCCGCGACACCGCTGCAGGCGGCCGCTACGGCCGCGGACACGTCGTGGCAGGACCAGTCGGCCGCGCTGCTGAAGATCTACACCCAGGGTTTCGCCCAACCGCTGGGCGAGCTGATCTACCCGGACGGATGGCCGTTTTCCGCATTTCAATTCGCCAGCGGTGTCGGCAACGCGCTGCAGTCGGTAATCCCCGGTCTTTCGCCGACGCTGGCCTCCGCGCTAGGTTGGACGGTCTTTCACACGGTGGTGCTGTTCTGGCCGTTGGTGCAGGCGGCCCCGTTCCTGTTGCCGTTCGCCATTCCCGCGGCCTTCGGGGCGGGCTTCGCGGGGCTGGCAGGCCTCGCCGGAATCGCCGGAGCGCCCGTTCCGGCGCTGGCCACCCTACCGGCGCCACCGGTCTCTCCCGCGCCGGTGACTTCGGCGCCGTCGGTCTCCACGGCCGGCAGCATCGGAACCAGCGGCGGCCACGCACCGGGAGTGTCCAGCGGTACTGCGCCGAGCACGATGAGCGCACCGGGTAGCGGGCCGCCGGGCGGCGGGCCGGGCTTCTCGCCCCCGTACGCAATCGGCGGCGCCTCGGTGGCGTCGGCGCTGCGCGCCCAGGCCAAGACTCAGGGGCCGACATCGCGTGGTGCCTCGAGGGCATCCGCGGCAGCCGCGGCGGTCCCGGGTGCCGCGAATGACCCGGCCCGGACCCGACGACGGCAGCGCGCGCACCTGCATTCCCACGCCCATGAATTCATGAACATGAACATCGATGTCGAGCCGCACTGGGTTGCGTCGACGGTGGAGTCAGATCGCGGCGCGGGCCCTCTCGGATCCTCCGGAACGCCTGCCACGGGCAGCGAGCAGGCGACCGGGCTTGCGACGCTTGCTGACGACGTGTTCGGCGGCGGCCCGAGTATGCCGATGCTGCCGAACACCTGGAAACCGGGGCGTCAGTAGCTCGACGCGGCAGGTACCCCCTACCGGTAGCCCGTCTTGTTCTACGACAGCACGTCGTATTGACTTCTGCCGTGACCTCCATGGGTGCAAGATTGGCCTCGGGTATGAGGCCATGACGGCGCCGCTATGGATGGCCGCACCGCCTGAGGTGCATTCGGCGTTGCTGAGCAGCGGTCCGGGCCCTGGGCCTTTGCTGACCTCGGCGAGCGCGTGGAGTTTACTGAGCGGCGAATACGCCTCAGCTGCTGAAGAACTCAGCGACGTCCTGGCGGCAGTACAGGCCGGCGCGT
>JAVROZ010000007.1:0-6145 GCA_032162485.1 Mycobacterium sp. | reverse complement strand
CGCGAGTCCATGCCGGTCAGCCCGCTGGCGTTTACATCGACCGAGATCCCCTCGATCTTGGTGCACCAGCCCGCGTAATAGCGGAACCACTCGGATCCAACAGACACGATCATCTCGGCTTGACCTGGCGGCATGCCGGCGTTGAGCGCTTCGAGTTCGGCGAGGATCCCCTTGTTCTCGTCGATCAGGTCAGCGACTCGCCAGAGTATTTTGGCCCGCTCGGCGGGGGGAAGAAGCTTCCAGACACCCGATTCGGAGGACGCTTTCCCCCGCGCAACGGCGTCGTTCACCGCTTCCGTGCCGCAGTCGGTGAACTCGGTGATCTGCTCTTCGGTGGCGGGATCGATGATGGGAATCACCTCACCGGTGCCGGGTCGTTCACGGATCTCGTCCAACACAGCCTGCACCGTCATAGGTACTCCTCCTTGAGCATCTGCCTCGTCACGTGGCGATCGCAAGGGCGCCGCAGCCGGCCGCAGCGGTTCGCCACTATCACCAACCGCGAGGTTATGCGCTTAACCAAAAGATGTCCAGCGCCCGTCCGAAGGTTCGCGCACCAGGCGGACGGCGCTCGAAGGCCCTACGTGAATCACGGGTCAGGTTTTGTATCAAGCCCTGTATCAAGTCTTGTATCAAGTCGAAGCACGCACGATGACGCGGGCGATATCGGTGATGTCAGGAGACGGCGGAGCCGGATACCCCAACCGCTCATAGATGGCGGCGATCGCCGCGTCGGCGACCGCCCGCGGGTCAAATTGCACCGTGGTCAGCGGCGGCGTGCTCACCATGCCCATCGTGCTGGCGTCGACTCCCATCACTGCGAGTTCGCTGGGGCAATGCAATCCCGCCGCGTGCATGCCATACAGCACCAGACAGGCAATTTCATCGCTCTGCGCACACACCGCGGTCACACCGTCACGAACCCAGCTGGTCACCACATCCACGGCGTTGTCCACGGTGATCTCGGCGATGGGCACGGGCGGAAGATTGCGCGATTGCGCCGCGAGCGCGACACCTTCGAACCAGTAGTCGCCCAGTGCACGCCATTTGGCAATCCCGGTGTTGGCGAAGGCGATTCGGCGATGACCCCGCGACACCAGATGCGCTACCCGCATTTCACCGATCGCGAGATGGGGATCGCCGAGGGCGGGCAGACTCCCGATGTCGACGTGCGGAATGCCGGCCGCCGCGACCGCGCCGGCGGCGGCCGCGCTGAGCGGGAACAGGCTCGTCACCGCCACCGGGTCAAGATTTTCGATCGCATCGACGACGTGATGATCTTCCTCGGTTTCGAAGATCTGCACTTGTAGCAAACCGAGGCGCGCCAGTTCGGTGGTCATCCGACTGCCGGCTTGCATCGGCATGTCGCCCACGGCGATATGCGGCACGACGTAGAGCACAACGCCTCCTTTGCCGCGGGCGAGATTGCGCGCGGCCAGGTTGGGCCGGTATCCGAGGAGTTTTGCGGCGCGGTTGACCGCGTCGCGAGTTTGCGGCGAGATCCGGCGGCCCTCGACGTTGTTGAGTACGTAACTGACCGTTGCGGTCGACACATCCGCCAATCGGGCCACGTCAGCGGTGGTGGGTCGCACTGCTCTGTCGGTGCTCAACTCGTCACCTTCCGGCCCCAGCCATGCCTCATGGTGGCATGCGCAGACAACCGAGGATGCGCGACCAGCAATCCTGCGGCAACGCGGGTGCCTCGTCGCCGCCGGGTGCCCAGGAACTCGTCCCCGGGGAAAGACGGACTAATAGTCAATGGTCCTGACCTCCGTCGTGGGCGACGACCGACCGGATGTGCCAGTTTAAAAGCACCAAACCCTGCGGATGCGCCGTTGACTCTGTGACCGGGATCATTGTCTACTAGTCTCTGCCAAGAGCGGCGCGAAAGGGTGCGCAGAATGAACAAGGATGACCTGATCCTGATCAGCGTCGACGACCACATCGCTGAGCCGGCCGACATGTTCGACGCGCACGTTCCCGCAACGTACAAGCACCTCGCCCCCCGAGTGGTGATCGAGCCCGACGGCATCCAGCAGTGGTACTACGGCGAGATTCGCGGACGGAACATGGGCCTGAACGCCGTCGCAGGCAAACCCCGGGAGATGTACAACGTCGACGCCTCACGCTACGACGAGATGCGGCCCGGCTGTTTCAACGTCGACGAGCGGGTCCGCGACATGAATGCCGGCGGACAGCTGGCCGGTCTGAATTTCCCGAACTTCACCGGCTTCTCCGGACAGGTGCTCAATCAGGGCCCCGAACCCGACGTCAACCTGGTGATGATCAAGGCCTACAACGACTGGCATGTGGACGAGTGGTGTGCTGCTTACCCCGGTCGGTTCATCCCGTGCGGCATCCTGCCGCTGTACGACGTCGTCGAAGCGGCCAAGGAGGTGAAACGACTTGCGGGCAAGGGCTGCCACGCGGTGACGTTCTCGGAGAATCCGGAAGCGTTGCAGATGCCGAGCATTCACACCAAGTACTGGTACCCGTTGTTTGAGGCGGTCTGCGAGAACAACACCGTGTTGTGCACCCATGTCGGTTCCGCATCCCGTTCGCCAATGGTGTCGATGGACGCGCCACCCAGCGTCATGATGACCGCGTCGTCGATGATGAGCATGTTCACCTTTACCGAGCTCATCTGGGCGGAGTTCTGGGCCGACTTCCCTGGCCTGAAATTCTCGCTCACCGAGGGTGACGTCGGCTGGATGCCGTACTTCCTTTGGCGCGCTGAGCATGTCTACAACCGGCATTCGGGTTGGACGCTTGCCAAGTTCCCGCAGGGCTATGCCGGGCCGGTCGATGTGTTCAAACGACACTTCTACACCTGCTTCATCAGCGACAAAGTAGGTGTGCACAATATGGACTGGTTCAACGAGGACATGCTGTGCTGGGAGTCCGATTTTCCACATTCCGATAGCAGCTGGCCCTTTGCACCGGAGGACGTCGTTGCGACGATGGGCCATCTCGACGATCCCGTCGTCAACAAGATCACCCATGAAAACGCGATGGCCGCATACTCTTTCGACCCCTTCCGCTACATCACGAAGGAGCATGCTCGGGCCGGTTATCTGCGCAGTCAGGCCGTCGACGTGGATGTGGTGACACATGTCGGCCACCAGGCCAGCCAGCGCGACCGCGATGCGTGGACGCGGATGACCCAATTCGCCCTGCAGGCACAGGGCGCGACGGCGGTGACGGTGGAGGTTTCTGATATTTCGGCCCGGCGCAGCGCGACCACGCTGGGCAACTGAACGTGACCGCCCGAGCACCGTTCGCAGGCTGGCGCGTGCTCGAACTGTCCAATGGGATAGCGGCGGCCTACGCCGCCAAGATGTTCAACGACGCGGGCGCCGACGTGGTGAAAATCGAGTCACCACAGGGTGACTCGCTGCGTCGGTGGTCTGCCGGGGGCGGACCGGCCGGGGCACTTTTCGAGTACCTGGCCGCGGGCAAGCGCTCAGTGGTCGGTCGCGACAAGACGGAGACCGCGGCGTTGCTGGCCGGAACCGACGTGGTGCTGACCGACCTGACCGACGGGTGGACGCTCGACGAAGTCACCACACACACCGGCCCGTCGACGGTGGTCGTCTCCGTGACGCCGTTCGGCACGACCGGGCCCTATGTCGATGACCACGTGGTTGCCAACGAGTTCATCCTGCAAGCACTTTCCGGATCAATCGCAAGTCGGGGCTGGCCCGGCGACGAACCCGTGCAAGCGGGAGGCCGGCTCGGTGAATGGTTGGCGGGCACGTTCGCGGCCGCGGTCGCCGCGGCCACCGCTCGGCACGCTGCTCGGGGCGGCCGCGGTGAGGTCATCGACGTGTCAACCTATGAAGCGATGGCAATCGCAATGGGTGGTTTGCCCGCCATGTCGGCCAGCGTGATGGGCGTGGACTCCCTAATGAACTCCCGCAGCCTGGAACTGCCCTCAATCGTTCCCACAGCCGACGGCATGGTCGGCTTCTGCACCATTACCGCGCAACAGTTTCAAGACTTTCTGGTGCTGATCGAGCGGGCCGACCTGATCGATGACGCCGAGCTGGCATCGGTCGACGGCCGGATCGCACGCCGCGACGAGTTCCTCGGGATGGTCACCAAGTGGACCGAAACCCGCACCACAGCAGAGATTGTCGACCTGGCGGTGGCATTCCGAATTCCAGTGGCGCCAATTGCAACACCGGCAACGCTGCCCGGTGTCGACCACTTCGTGCAACGGGGTGTGTTCGTCGAATCCGAACTCGGGGTCCTGCAACCGCGCGTGCCCTACCGCGGTGAAGCGATCGCGAGCAGGCCGCCGGGCCGGGCTCCGGAACTCGGCGCGGATACCGGCAGCGTGGCCTGGCCACCTCGACACGAGCGGTCCTCTCCAGTCGCGGACAACGCACTTCCGTTGTCCGACTTGCGAGTTGCCGACCTGACCGCGTTCTGGGCCGGGCCCTCAGCGACCCAGTTCCTCGGCGCCCTGGGCGCCGACGTGATCAAGGTGGAGGGCGTTCGCCGGCCTGATGGTATGCGGTTCTCCGCCGCCCGCCCGCCCACTTGGGACCAGTGGTGGGAGTGGGGGCCGGTGTTTTTGTGCAGCAACAACAACAAGCGCGGCATCAGCGTCGAACTCAGCACCGACGAGGGCCGCGCCGTCGCACTGAACCTCATTGGTGCAAGCGATCTCGTCATCGAAAACTTTTCTCCGCGGGTGATGGAGAACTTCGGCCTGAACTGGGACGCGGTGAGCGCGGCCAACCCGCGCGCCGTCATGGTGCGGATGCCGGCATTCGGTCTGGACGGGCCGTGGCGCGACCGCGTTGGATTTGCGCAGACCATGGAGCAGGCGACGGGAATGGCCTGGATGACCGGACATGCCGACGGCCCACCACTGATTCCGCGCGGCGTTTGCGACCCGATCGCCGGGTTGCATGCCGTCTTTGCCGCCTTGGCGGCACTGGTCGTCCGCGACCGGGACGGGACCGGAGTGTGTGTCGAATCGACAATGGCGGAGGCGGCGCTGAACGTTGCCGCCGAGATGCTGGTCGAGTACTCGCGCAACGGAATTGAACTGCGGCGCCAGGGCAATAGCGGCCCCGGAGCCAGTCCGCAAGGTGTGTACCGCTGTCAGGGCGACGACGAATGGGTGGCGCTCGCCGCCATCGACGCCGCCGGACGTGTTGGGCTGGGCCGCCTCATCGGACGGCCCGAATTGGGTCCCGACGAAGCCGGGTGGCGGGAGCGGGCCGACGACTACGACAAGCTGATCGCGGCTTGGGCGGCGCACCGCGGGGTGGCCGATGCGGTCAGTGCCCTGCGTTCCGCCGGCGTGGCAGCCGCGCCAGTGCAGGCACCCGCCGGCTTGCTCACCGACCCGCAGTTGCTGAACCGCGGTTTCTGGGAACGGGTAGACCACCCGGTTGCGGGTTCGTTTCTATGCACCGGCATGCCGTTTACGTTCGTGGACAAGCCGAGACGCTGGATACGACGGATCGCGCCCCGGTACGGCGAGCACACCAGCGAGGTACTGACCGGCGTTTTGGGTTACGACCAAACAGACCTGGCCGCAATGCGCGAGTCCGGGATCACCGCGACCCGGCCGGCGGGTTTATGACGTGGCAGTGACGCTGTGTGTGCCGCCGCGCCCGGGAGAGTTGTGCGCACCGGTCCGGTTCCTGCTGCGGCAGGATTCGGTGGTCATGGAACTGACCGCGCGGCACCGCATTACCAGCGTCGACTGGGACGAGCGTGAGCACGCGGTGGTCATGGTCGTCGAGATCACCGATCCACAGACCGCGCGGCCGGTCGACGTGCGAATCGACGTCATCCACCCGGATGCGCCGCAGACTGACGCCCGGGTCCGGACGATCGGCCGGATTGTGCGCGGTGGACAGGAATTCGAGGTCGTGGGCACCTACCTCGGCGTCGTCGCGGACGAACATTACCGCGAGGCACCGGACTCTAAGAGAGGTGAGGGTGAGCGCAACCACGCGACCCGCAGCCATCGTCGGGGTGCACAACACCCCCCAGGCTCGCCGACTGGAAGGCGACACCTCGCGTGGTCTGGCGATCCAGGCCATCCAGGGCGCGCTCGCCGACGCCGGCCTGCGCCTGGAGGATGTGGACGGAATCAGTGCGGGCCCGATGTCCACCGCGT
>JAVROZ010000006.1:0-4108 GCA_032162485.1 Mycobacterium sp. | reverse complement strand
GCGTCGCTGGCCCGGGAGAACTGCCCCGCGATGTCCTCCGGGGGGATCGTTGTCATGTTGGGGTGTTCCCACGTGTGGCTGCCGATTTCCATGCCCGCGTCCGCGATGCGTTTTGCTCCAGCCGGATTGGCCGCGACCTTGTTGCCGATCAGGAAGAACGTGGCCTTGGCGTCGTTGGATTTCAGGATCTGCAACAGCCGGTCGGTATACGGGCCAGGCCCGTCGTCGAAGGTCAGCGCGACACATTTGACGATCGAGCAATCGAGGTTGTCAGCCCGGGTGACGTGGCCGGTCAGGCCGCCGATCACCAGTACCGCCGCGGCTGCCACGACACCGAAGACCATGCGCCAGTAGCGCCAGGCCTGGTTGTCGGGTCGTTTCGGCACTACGGAAGTTTACCGAACGGGAGGTCCAACGCCGCCAACGCACACTCAGCGCGGGCGTGCGCCCCTCAGTTCGGTCCGGTGATCTCCTCGAGCATCTCGGTGACCAGCGCGGCGATCGGAGACCGTTCGCTGCGCAGCAGTGTGATGTGTGCGAACAGCGGGTGGCCTTTGAGCTTCTCGATCACCGCGGCAACCCCGTCGTGGCGGCCGACTCGCAGGTTGTCGCGCTGCGCGATGTCGTGGGTCAGTACCACCCGGGATCCGGTACCCAGCCGGGACAGCACCGTCAGCAGCACGTTGCGTTCCAGCGACTGCGCCTCGTCGACGATGACGAAGGAGTCGTGCAACGACCGGCCCCGGATATGGGTCAACGGCAGTACCTCGAGCATCCCCCGGGAAAGGACCTCTTCCAGCACGGCCGGGCTCGCCAGCCCTTCGAGCGTGTCGAAGACGGCTTGCGCCCATGGGCCCATCTTGTCGCTTTCGCTACCGGGCAGGTAGCCCAGCTCTTGACCGCCCACGGCGTAGAGCGGGCGGAAGACGACCACTTTGCGCTGGGTACGCCGCTCCAGCACGGCTTCCAGGCCGGCGCACAACGCCAGCGCCGACTTTCCGGTTCCGGCCTTGCCGCCGAGCGACACGATGCCCACCGACTCATCGAGCAGCAGGTCGAGCGCCACCCGCTGCTCGGCGGAGCGGCCGCGCAGCCCGAACACCTCGCGGTCACCGCGGACGAGCTGAACGCGCTTGGCGGCGGTAACCCGGCCCAGCGCATGCGAGCTGCCGCCGAGCAGCCGAATCCCGGTGTGACACGGTAGGTCCCGGGCCTCGGCCAAATCGACCTCGCCGTCGGCGAAGAGCGTGGCGATATCCTCGGCGGCGGTTTCGAGTTCCCGCATCCCCGACCACCCGGAGACGACGACGTCCTGCGCGTGATACTCATCGGCGGGCAGGCCTACCGCTGCGGCCTTGACTCGAAGCGGAATATCTTTGCTCACCAACGTGACTCGCTTGCCCTCGGCGGCGAGGTTGGCGGCACAACTCAAGATCCTGGAGTCGTTGCTGTCCGTCCGAAATCCTGCGGGCAACACCGAAGGGTCGGTGTGGTTGAGTTCGACGTGCAGCGAACCGCCCTGCGTCCCAACCGGAATGTGCTGATCAAGCCGCCCGTGCTCGAGTCGCAGGTCATCGAACAGCCGCAACGCTTGGCGCGCAAACCAACCCAACTCGTGATGGTGGCGCTTGGCTTCCAGTTCGCTGATTACCACCAGCGGAACCACCACCTCGTGCTCGGCGAACCGGCTGCATGCCCAGGGGTCGGACAGCAGTACGGAGGTGTCGAGCACGTACGTCCGGATTTCGGTCACGGGGCGCTCCTCGAGCGAATGACGCCCGGGCGGACCCGCTCGAGCGTGTCGGCGGGGGCCGCGGCACCAGGACCGGGGCCGGTCCTGCCGTTGTAGTGACGGAAGGTGCCGCCCTGGCAGCAGAGCAATTCGCTGACCATCAACGGCGACGCTACTCCGCTGTCCACACCCCCGCAGTGCAGGCGCGCCGAGACACTATCGAGACAGGCGACTGCGTCGACTCCGGTCGGTGAATCCGGCTCAGTCCGTGACGAATTGCTTGAGGGCAGGTTCGTCGGCCAGGCCCCACGCGGTGATGCGCTCGGATATCACCTGTTGCAGCTGCGCCTGGTCGAAAATACCGGCCGCTGCCACGTTCTGCAGTTTGTCTCCGAAGGTATCGATGTCAGAACCGACGACGGTGATGTCGGCGGCCCGGGCGGAGATCGCCTCGATCGTCTCGTCCCGGGTGGAGCCGAGCAGGTGCGTGACCAGGTTGGCGAAGAATTCTTCGTGCCGCGCTTCGTCGCGGGCGATCCGGTCGATGAGTCCAGCCAGGATGGGCTCTTCGATCTGCGCGGCGAGGTTGCGGCAGAAGGTGGCGAAGGAACGCTCGGAGAACGCCATGTACGCCAGGGTTTCGATCTGCGAGTACGTGTCGGCGCGATAGCCCTTCATCACGTACGGAACCCGGGCCTCTTCGTTCGCGGTCGGGTCGATCTCGCGGGTCACCACCAGGTACTCGCGCAGCGCGATGGCGTGCAGGTGCTCCTCGGCGGTCCACCGACCGAGCCAGCGGCCCCAGTAGTCCTCGAGGATGAAATGGTCGACGAGTTCACGGTGCCGACAGGCGAGGTTGTCCTTGATCAGCAGCAGGATCTCGCAGGCGTCGGTGATCGGACGGGGCAGCGTCGCCTGGGAAGGATCCCAGTCGCGCCCGCCGAGAAACGCGAAGTTTTCCCCGCGGTCAAACGGCACATAATCGTGGGCGTACCACAGCTCCTCGCTGGCGAAATGGCGTGCGATGTTCGCTTCCACCACTGGCTCGAGTTCGAGGGTCAGCGCATTAGCTACAGGTTTCTGTACCATCCGGTAACTGTAACTTGTCGACACAGACGCTTTCAAATTTCCGGCGGCCGTGTCGCGGGGACGTGCGGAACGACTATCGGCCGACCAGACTCCAGTCCTCGAGGCCTTCGTAAAGAGGAAAATCCCTGGCCAGCCGGGTCACACGGGCACGTAGTCCCGAGACGTCGGCCGATGTGCCTGCCGCCAGCGCGGCGGCGATGACGTCGGCCACCTCCGCGAACTCGGCGTCACCAAAGCCCCGGGTAGCCAGCGCAGGCGTCCCGATCCGCAGGCCCGACGTCACCATCGGCGGCCGAGGGTCGTTCGGGACCGCGTTGCGGTTGACCGTGATACCGACCTCGTGCAGCAGATCCTCGGCGGCCTGACCGTCCAGCGGCGAGTTGCGCAGGTCGACCAGGACCAAGTGGACGTCGGTGCCGCCGCTGACCACCGAGACGCCCGCCTTGGCGACATCGTCAGCCAGCAGGCGCTCGGCAAGAAGTCGGGCGCCGGACACGGTGCGTTGCTGCCGCTCGACGAACTCCGGGGTGCCGGCGATCTTCAGCGCGACCGCCTTGCCCGCGATGATGTGCATCAGCGGCCCGCCCTGCTGGCCGGGGAACACCGCTGAGTTGATGGACTTGGCGTACTCCTGCTTGCCCACAATCAACCCGGAACGGCCCCCACCAAGAGTCTTGTGGATGGTGGTGGACACCACATCGGCGTGCGGCACCGGCGACGGATGCAATCCCGCCGCGACCAAACCCGCGAAGTGCGCCATATCCACCCACAACTTGGCGTCGACCTCGTCAGCGATCGAGCGGAACGCCTCGAAGTCCAGGATCCGGGGATAGGCCGACCACCCGGCGATGATCACTTTCGGACGAAAGTCGAGCGCCTGCGCCCGCACCACATCCATGTCCACCCGGTGGGTGATCGGGTCGACGCCGTAAAAAGCGTTCTCATACAACTTGCCGGAGAAGTTCAGCCGCATGCCGTGGGTCAGGTGACCGCCGTTGGCCAGGTCCAGGCCCAGCAGCCGCTCCCCCGGCGACATCAACGCGTGCAGTACCGCAGCGTTGGCCTGGGCGCCCGAATGTGGCTGCACGTTGGCGAAGTCGGCGCCGAACAGCGCCTTGGCCCGGTCGCGGGCGATGTTCTCCACCACGTCGACGTGCTCACAGCCGCCGTAGTACCGCCGGCCGGGCAGTCCCTCGGCGTACTTGTTGGTCAGCACACTGCCTTGAGCCTGCAGCACCGAGCGCGGCACAAAGTTTTCCGACGCGATCATCTCGAGGGTGTCGCGTT
>JAVROZ010000005.1:0-4717 GCA_032162485.1 Mycobacterium sp. | reverse complement strand
GTCGTCGGTCACCAGCACCCAATTGACCGCAGGCCCGTGGGCGAGGTGAACCTTGTCGGTGATCTGAACCAGCTCCGTCTCCCCAGCCATGTCCGTGAGTGTAGAAGCGATCGCAAGCGCGGCGAAGCCGGGCGCGGCGGGTCGCGACAGTGAGGTTAGGAGCGATCGCAAGCGCGGCGAAGCTGGGCGCAGCGGGTCGCGACTGACAGCAGAGGAGTAGAAAAGACTCGTGGCTGAACTGAAACTCGGATACAAGGCGTCTGCTGAACAATTCGCACCTCGTGAGCTCGTCGAACTGGCGGTCCTCGCCGAAGCGCATGGCATGGACAGCGCCACCGTCAGCGATCACTTCCAGCCGTGGCGGCACGAAGGCGGCCACGCGCCGTTCTCGCTGGCCTGGATGACCGCCGTCGGTGAGCGCACCGAACGGCTGCAGTTGGGTACCTCGGTGCTCACTCCGACCTTTCGGTACAACCCCGCCGTCATCGCGCAGGCCTTCGCGACGATGGGGTGTCTCTACCCGGATCGCATCTTCCTCGGCGTCGGCACCGGGGAGTCGCTCAACGAAATCGCCACCGGATACGAGGGCGACTGGCCGGAATTCAAGGAGCGTTACGCGCGGCTGCGCGAGTCGGTGCGGCTGATGCGCGAACTGTGGCTCGGTGACCGGGTCGATTTCGAGGGCGAGTACTACCGCACCAAGGGCGCTTCCATCTACGACGTGCCCGAGGGCGGCATTCCGATCTACATCGCTGCGGGCGGGCCCCAGGTGGCCAAGTACGCAGGGCGCGCCGGTGACGGCTTCATCTGCACTTCGGGCAAGGGTGAGGAGCTGTACAAGGACAAACTGATCCCCGCGATGCGCGAGGGCGCCGAGGCGGCGGGCAAGAATCCCGACGACATCGACCGGATGATCGAAATCAAAATCTCCTACGACACCGACCCGGACCTGGCCCTGGAGAACACCCGGTTCTGGGCGCCGCTGTCGTTGACCGCCGAGCAGAAAACCAGCATTCACGACCCCCTCGAGATGGAGAAGGCCGCCGACGAGCTGCCCATCGAGCAGGTCGCCAAGCGCTGGATCGTGGCCTCGGACCCCGACGAGGCCGTGGAAAAGGTTGGCCAATACGTGGGGTGGGGTCTCAACCACCTGGTGTTCCACGCTCCGGGACACGACCAGCGCCGATTCCTGGAGCTGTTTGAAAAGGACCTGGCGCCCAGGTTGCGCAAACTTGGCTGAAAGGCAGGCCGGGACCGCGTCCAGCATCTACATCGCGGCGCCCGAATCGGAGACCGGCAAATCGACGGTCGCGCTGGGCCTGATGCACCGGTTGACCGCGACGGTCGCCAAAGTGGGTGTGTTCCGGCCGATTACGCGTCTGCAGGTCCCCGGCGAGGAGCGCGACTACATCCTGGAACTGCTACTGGAGCACTCCACCGCGGGTCTGAAGTACGAGCAGTGCGTCGGGGTGACCTACCAGCAGTTGCACGACGACAACGACGCCGCGATCACCAGGATCGTCGACGCGTTCCATGCGGTCGCGGAGAAATGCGATGCGGTGGTGATCGTCGGGAGCGATTACACGGACATCACCAGCCCTGCGGAGCTTTCGGTCAATGCCCGAATCGCCGTAAACCTCGGTGCACCAGTGCTATTGACCGTACGCGGCAAGAATAGAACACCCGATGAGATCGCCGGTGTCGTCGAGGTCTGTCTGGCCGAACTGTCGGCGCAGCGGGCCCACACCGCGGCGGTGGTGGCCAACCGATGCGAACCGGCGGAACTGGAAGACGTTGCGCAGGCGCTGCGAAAGTTCACGCCGCGCAGTTACGTTCTGCCCGAGGAGCCGGTGTTGTCCGCGCCGACGGTGGCCGAACTGACCGCTGCGGTCAGCGGGACGCCGGTGCGCGGTGATGCACAGTTGGCCCAACGCGAGGTGATGGGTGTGATGGTCGCCGGGATGACGGCCGACCATGTACTGGAACGGCTGCGCGACGGAATGGCGGTCATCACCCCCGGCGATCGCTCGGACGTGGTGCTCGCAGTCGCCAGCGCCCATGCGGCCGAGGGCTTTCCGTCGTTGTCGTGCATTGTCCTCAACGGCGGATTCGAGTTGCACCCCTCGATTGCGGCCCTGGTCTCCGGTCTGCGACTGCGCTTACCCATCATTGCCACCACACTGGGCACCTACGACACCGCCAGTGCGGCGGCCTCGGCCCGCGGTCGGCTCACCGCGTCCTCGCAGCGCAAGATCGACACGGCGCTGGAGCTAATGGACCGCCACGTCGACGTGGCGGACCTTTTGGAGCAGCTCACCATCCCCATCCCGACCGTCGTCACACCGCATATGTTCTCCCACCAGCTACAGCAGCGGTCCCGGGCGGATCGCAAGCGCATCGTGCTGCCCGAAGGTGACGACGACCGAATCCTCAAGTCCGCGGGCCGCCTGCTGCAGCGCTGTGTCGCCGAGCTGACGGTTTTGGGCGAAGAATCTCAAGTGCGTTCGCGTGCAGCGGAACTCGGTGTCAGCTTGGAGGGCGCGACGGTCATCGACCCGCGCTCCAGCGACTTGCACGATCAGTTCGCCGAACAGTACGCGGATCTGCGCAAGGCCAAGGGGGTGACCCTCGAGCATGCCCGCGAAACCATGAACGACGCCACGTACTTCGGCACCATGATGGTCTACAACGGCATGGTCGATGGCATGGTGTCCGGCGCCGCCCACACCACCGCGCACACCGTGCGTCCGGCATTGGAAATCATCCGGACCGTTCCCGACGTGTCTACGGTGTCCAGCATTTTCCTGATGTGCCTGCCGGACCGGGTGCTGGCCTACGGTGACTGCGCGATCGTGCCCAATCCGACGCCCGAGCAACTCGCCGATATCGCGATCTCGTCGGCTCGCACGGCCGCGCAGTTCGGCATCGACCCGCGGGTGGCCATGCTTTCCTACTCCACCGGCACCTCTGGCTCAGGTGCCGATGTCGACAAGGTAAGGACGGCAACGGAATTAGTGCGTTCCCGAGATCCGCAGCTCCTGGTGGAAGGCCCGATTCAATACGACGCCGCGGTGGACCCGTCGGTGGCCGCCACCAAGATGCGGGATTCGCCGGTAGCCGGCCGCGCCACCGTGCTGATCTTCCCCGATCTCAACACCGGCAACAACACGTATAAGGCGGTGCAACGTTCGGCGGGTGCCATCGCCATCGGGCCGGTGCTGCAGGGTTTACGCAAGCCCGTCAACGACCTGTCCCGCGGAGCGCTGGTAGAGGACATCGTCAATACCGTTGCCATCACCGCCATTCAAGCGCAGGCCCTGCATGACTGAACGCTGCGTGCTGGTGATCAACTCCGGCTCATCGTCGCTGAAGTTCCAGCTCGTCGAACCTGACTCCGGCACATCGCGGGTGGCGGGGGCCGTCGAACAGATCGGGGAAGCGTCGTCGTCGGTGCCGGACCACGAAGCGGCGTTGCGCCGCGCGTTCGACATGTTGGCCGACGATGGCATCGATTTGCATAGCTGCGGGCTGGTGGCGGTCGGACATCGGGTAGTGCACGGCGGCAATCGGTTTCATCGTCCGACGTTCCTCGACGACGAGGTGATCGACGAAATCAAGGAGCTCTCGTCGCTTGCCCCGTTGCACAATCCGCCCGCGGTGCAGGGCATCGAGGTGGCGCGAAAACTGCTGCCCGACGTTCCGCACATCGCGGTGTTCGACACCGCGTTCTTCCATCACCTACCGGCGGCGGCCGCGACTTATGCCATCGACCGGGAATTGTCCGACACCTGGCAGATCCGCCGTTATGGTTTCCACGGCACGTCGCACGAGTTCGTCAGCGAACGGGTTGCCGCTTTTTTGGGCCGAAAGCTGGACAGCTTGAACCAGATAGTGCTGCACCTGGGTAACGGTGCGTCAGCTTCTGCGATCGCGGGCGGCCGGCCGGTCGAAACATCAATGGGCTTAACGCCTTTGGAGGGTCTGGTGATGGGCACCCGCAGCGGCGACATCGACGCGGGCGTATTCAGCTACTTGTGGCGTACCGCGAAGATGGGGGTGGACGAGATCGAGTCGATGCTGAACAAGCGGTCCGGGGTGCAGGGCTTGGCCGGCGAGCGCGACTTCCGCCGACTGCGGTCGATGATCGAATCCGGTGACAGCGCCGCGAAGCTGGCGTATGACGTGTTCATTCATCGGCTGCGCAAATACATCGGCGCCTACCTGGCCGTGCTGGGCCATACCGATGTGCTGAGCTTCACCGCGGGTATCGGCGAGCACGACGCGGCGGTGCGCCGCGATGCGCTTTCGGGGCTGGTCGAGCTGGGTGTCGAACTCGACGAAGAACGCAACTTCGCCGCCGACTCCGGCGCACGCCTCATCTCCACCGACGATTCCCGGATAGCTGTTCTGGTGGTGCCGACCGACGAGGAACTGGCCATCGCCCGCGATTGCGCCGGCTTGCTATAGAAAACCGAGGCTGACTCGACCGTTGCCAACCGACGGGGCCGGGTCGGCGCCCAGGGTGCGCACCAGTAGCTCGTGGTAGATATCGCGAAAGTCGCTGTTGTACTTCAGGTCTCCGTGGTCGAGGTCGGTCAGGCTGGGCTTCTCGCCGTAGAACCCACGCTTGACGGGTGCGCCCGCGACGAAGACCGGTCCTGCGGTGCCGTGATCGGTACCCTGCGACGCCTGAGCTTTAGGGCCTTTTCGTGGCGTC
>JAVROZ010000004.1:0-3670 GCA_032162485.1 Mycobacterium sp. | reverse complement strand
GCGGGGTGCCCCCACGCACGTGAACTGATGCCCGGGAAAACCGCACGGGTCGTGGCGGGTTTTTGAGACATGGCGCTCCCCTCGTCCCCATCAGAATAGGGCGGTTACACCAAGGAAATTTCGCAGCAAATGTTGAGTTGCGCCGGGCAGCGTCGGACAGTCATGGCAGGTGACCAAGGTCGCTGTAATGGGGGTCCCGTAGTCGGATAGCCGGAATAACCTGCGAAAACGCTATGCGGGTGTATCGCCGGTCGAGTACAAACCGAAGTTACGGGCGCGAATGTTTACGGCACCACCCGCTCCGGCGGCACGCTGCCTGCCGATATAGGCGGGATGTCTGCGCATCGCGTCCTGGAGTTGACGTTCGCGCTGCCGCGCCGCAGCCCACCGAGGGTGAGATTGAAGGTAAATTACGTTCGCCTCTGAAGTATTCGCCACGATTGTCAACTCCTCTCCGACTTACCACCCGAAGGTCACAACCGTGTGGTTTTTAGCTCTGCTACGCAAGGATGCCCAGCAAACCTGTGACTTAACCGTGTCTCAAGATGAGAATTTGCCGTGAATTCGAAATCGGACGATGACCTTCATCACATAAACCCGACACGGCCTACGGAACCAGCAAGGTGACGGCGCTCCAGGGCCTGCGGCCGGGGTGCCGCGGATCGGGCTGGGGTAGCCGCGCAGCAGCGCGCATCAGCACCGGCAATCGGCCGTACCGGTGCGCCGCGACCAGCAGCGATTCGGCTTCAACGACGCGCCACCCGAGTTCTTCAAAGCGAGCCAACCCGTTCTCTGGTGCGAACTTGAATGGCGCATTTTGCGCCATGCCGGCCATCTTCTTATTCATCATTCGCTTTAGCCCCGGCCCGGCGAAGTCCAGCATCCACCAAGCCACCTCGGGTCGCTTGATCGCTACCGAAAGCGCGACGACGTCACTTTCGTCGAGATACATCAGCAGGCCCTCAGTGAGCACCAGCGCTTTCCTAGCGCCATGAAGCGCCTCTTCGAGGAATGCGTCGCGGGCACCCGCGTCGGCCAGACCGACAGCGCTGCGGGTCAGTCGGCAGCGAGGCACCTGCTCGGCGAGCAGCTGCGTTTTTTCTGCGAGCAGCGCGGGTAAATCCGCCTCCACCCAGGGCAGATCGGCCGGCAGCGGCAACCGATAGGGGCGGGTGTCTAACCCAGCGGCCAGGTTCAACACCCGGTCACAGCCCTCGTCGATCGCCTGCAGGATGGCGTCGTCGATGATTTTGGTGCGCGCAATGAGCCACCAACCGTTACGTGACATCCGCGGAACCTTCGCGACGATGGCGCGGCCCTGGGTACCGGCGAGTCGTTCGGCAAGCGGGTCATTGAACAACGCGTCCGGGCGAGCCGATTCGGTGGCCCGGTGCAAAGCCGTCCAGCGTGCGGTATCGGAGACGTGAGTGATGACGTGGTCGGACATACGTTGCGTTATAGCACTCACCGCCGACAAGGATGCGGGTCGCGCTTGCGCTAGATCGCGCCGGTGTCCGGTCGGAGTACCGTGCGCTCATGGCCGACCGAAACCGCCGCTTCCTGCTGCACGAACGCCCCGCCGGACGCGTCGGATCCAACACCTTCGAGCTCAGCGAGCAGCCCATACCCGACATCGGCGACGGCGAGGCGCTGATCCGCGTTGACTGGATCTCGCTCGACCCGACCAACCGGACGTGGATCAACGACACCCCGACGTATCTGCCACCGGTAGGCATCGGGGAGGTCATGCGCGCGGGCGGGCTCGGTGAGGTTGTCGCATCGAAGAGCGCCAAATACCCGGTGGGCCAGGTTGTGCAGGGCCTGGTCGGCTGGCAGGACTATGTCGTCGCGTCCGACGCAACGCTGTTGATGCCGGTGCAGGTCGCCGACGGCGTCTCGCCAAGCGCCTATTTGGGCGCGCTCGGAACCACGGGTCTGACCGCCTGGGTCGGCATCCGCGATATCGGAAAGCCCAAGCCGGGCGAGACCGTTGTGGTGTCGGCCGCCGCCGGAGCGGTGGGTTCGGTAGCTGGTCAGCTTGCCAAGGCGGACGGGGCGCGTGTGGTCGGGATCGCCGGCGGCCCCGAGAAGTGTGCGCTGCTGACCGACGAACTCGGCTTTGACGCGGCCGTCGACTACAAGGCCGACGACTGGGCCGCTCAGCTCGCCGCCGCAACGCGCGGCGGTATCGACGTCGACTTCGAGAATGTCGGCGGCGACATCATGGACGCTGTCTTCGCTCGCCTGAATACCCATGCGCGCGTTGCTCTTTGCGGGCTGATCTCCGGCTACAACGATGCCAATCCGCCGCCCGGGCCGCGGGCCTTCGTAAACCTGCTGATCCAGCGCGCCACGGTGCAGGGGTTCATCGTGCTGGACCACTTCGGCCGCGCTTCCGAGGCCATCACCGAGATCGCCGGTTTGATCGCTGAGGGCAGACTCACCCCGCTGGAGACAGTCGTGGAGGGTTTCGAACAGTTGCCGACGGCAATCAACATGCTGTTCGACGGTAAGAACGTGGGCAAGCTCGTGGTCAAGATCAACGGCTAACGCGTCTTGGCTGCGGCCCCCTCGCTCAGGTAGCCGTTGATGAAGTCATGCAGCGCGGGCGCCAGCTCGGACACACTCGAGCCGTGCAACTTGGCGAGCAGGATAAGGCCCTGGTAGTGCGCGAATAGGGCATGCGCCAGACGATCAGGGTCGACGTCCGCTCGCAGCATCTCGTGAGTCGCGGCGTCACGGCAGATCCCTGCCAGGTCACCTTCCAACGTGGCCAGCCGATCGGCAAGGTGGCTGCGCACGGCTTCGTCAGTGGTCGACAGCTCCGCGGCCAGGTTGCCGAACGGGCAGCCGACCAGTCGTCCGAATTGCGCGTGCAGTGCCGCCTGGATGTCCCCGATCGCGTCCGGAATCGAGGACAGCCTCTCGGCCGCTGTGTGAGCCGGCTTGCTGGCCAGCCGCGCCTGAAATGCCTGCAAGTGCAGATCGATGACGGCTTTCGCCAGATCGGCTTTTGACGAGAAATAGTGGTAGAAGCTGCCCTTTCGGACGTCGGCAGCCGCGCAGAGTTCCTCGACACCCACGTCGTGGTAGGAGCGCTCGAGGAACAGCCGAGCCGCGGTTCCCACGATGCGAGCGCGAGCGTCCGAGGTTCGTGGCACCAACGGATCTTATCGGATAGTTGACTGGTCGGTCAAAGATCCGATACGTTCAGCGCGGCCAACAAGTGCGAACGGAGATTGCAGCTATGAGTTCCAGCACCCCGGAGGTGTTCCGCACCCCCGACGAACGTTTCGAGAATCTTCCGGGGTACGCCTTCGCGCCCAACTATCTCGAGGTCGATGGCCTGCGGATGCATTATCTCGACGAAGGACCACGGGATGGATCGCCCATCGTGTGTTTTCACGGCGAGCCGTCGTGGGCCTACCTGTATCGCACGATGCTGCCACCGCTCGTTGCGGCCGGGCACCGGGTCATCGTTCCCGACTACGCCGGCTTCGGACGATCCGACAAGCCCACCGACCGCCGGTGGTACACGTTCGATCGGCACAGTGAGTTCGTCGCCGAGGTGCTGGGCGCACTCGACCTGGACCATGCAACGGTTGTCGTGCAGGACTGGGGTGGCCCGATCGGACTGCGATGGGCAGTGGAGAACGGTGCCCGGGTTGAA
>JAVROZ010000003.1:0-3964 GCA_032162485.1 Mycobacterium sp. | reverse complement strand
CCGCCTCCAGGTCGCTCGGCAGAGATAGCACGGCGGTCCGAATACCGAGGTCGTCCATGAATGCCAAGCTGGTTTCCGGTGTCCAGCGTGGGGCGCCGCCGGGAAAGCTCCAGCCGGAGTTCGCAGTGAGGCCACGCTGTACGGACTCAGCCAGCTCGCCGCCAGGGAAGAAGTGGTGGTGGAAGTCGACCCGCGCGGGCCCTCGACTGCAGCTGGCCATATCTCCAGTGAAGCATTTGGTTGATTCCTGTCAATAGTTGCTAGCTGGTAACATCGGCGCGTGATTGATCCGGCCCCAGCGCCCGAACTGCGGCTGCTTGACGCATTGTTTCGCCTTAACAAGTCCGTCCTGGCTGACGTGCGCACGCACGTCGCGGCCGCCGCGGACCTCGATCTCGCCGACTTCCTCGCCCTGCGCACCATCGAGCTCGGCGTCGACACACCCGGCGGGCTCGTGCAGGACCTCGGTCTGAACCCTGCAGTGGTGAGCCGCGCGCTGACCAAACTCCACCGGGCCGGTCTCATAGAACGGCGGATCGACCCCGACGACTCCCGACGGTCCCGCGTCACGCTCACTGACAACGGTGCACGCACCACTGCCGCAATCGCCGCGCGTATCAGCCCAGGTCTGGCCCAACGCCTGTGTCGCCTCGACCCGGACAGGATTAAGGGCTTGCTGGAAAGCCTTGAAACACTCTGAAACTCGAGTAGTACCCGGGCTCACCTGGCATCCGTGCGCGCGTTGTCATCGTCCGTCGCTGTCGCTAGCTGTACTTCACGACGGTGTGCTGCACGCCGAGTTCGATGGCCCCGTCGTCGGTCGCCACCGCGGCCTCGATGGTGTCGCCATGGTGCAGATACTTTGGATTCTTGGCTTGGCTTGAGAAGAAGACTTTCCACTTGAGCCCCGCGGGCAACAGCGACCCAATGACCTCGATTGGCTTAGGGGGTGCGCTGATCGCCGTGCCGACCGGGGTTCCGGTCAATACCAGGTCGCCGGCATCGAGCCGTTGAAATCGCGACAGCCCCTGCAGTGCCTGCGCGGGCGGGTAGATGATGTCTCCCTCCACGAGCATGTCCTGTCGGATCTGACCGTTCACCTTCAGCCGCAGCCGCAAATCACCGAAGCGCTTAAGCTCGTCGGCATCCAGTAACACCAGCGCGGGCCCAACGGGCGTGAACGTCGGGTACGACTTCGCTTCGTAAAACTGCGTTTTGGTCAACTGCACGTCGCGCGCCGAAACGTCGTTGGTCACCACCAGCCCGCAGACGTAGTCCGGGAGGTTTGCTTCGGTCATTGTGGTGCCGACGGGCATGTCGCGGCCGATGATCAGGCCGATCTCGACCTCGTAGTCGAGCAACCGGACGTGGTCGGGTTTGACGATGTCGTCGAATGGGCCGCTGATGGAGCCGGATGCCTTGCGGAAGAAGGCTAGTGGCGTGGTTGCCGGGTCGCGTCCGGAGTCTTTGACATGAGAGGCGTAGTTGGTCATTTGTGCCACCACCCTGCAGGGCGTGGTGACCGGGGACAGCAATTGCAGGCTGTCCACCGCCACGGTGTCAGTGCTGTGGGCAGCGGCCTCGATGGCGACTCGGTCTGCGAGTAGCTGGCGTGTGGTGGCGGCCTTGGTGGTGACTCGAGCGGCCCCGGCCGGGGTCTGCACAAACCAGGCATCGGCGGTGCGCAGGATCGAGACGGTCATTATGGGTCCTTGGGTCGTGGGGTGGTTGGGGTCAGGAATTGGCCACTGTGAGCAAGCCGCGCAGGCTGGCCAGGTCGAATTCGTTGTCGTCGCGCAGCGCGCTGATCACCGAGCGAAGTTCGCGCAGGGATTCGCGGCTGGGCGCGATGCCGAGGAAGTCTTTGGTGATGCGGGGTCCCCATTGGTAGAGCCCGGACGCGGTGAGGGGCGCCCAACCAGGCTCAAGCGTGCGGTCGAACATGTCACTATCGCTGAAGTGCTCGACCAAGAAACCGTCGGGATCGCGCCAGTAGTCGAAGATCTGACTTCCCATGATGTGCCGGCCGATTCCCCACGCGCGGTGATAACCGAGCTCGGCGAGGTAGCGGCCACCGGCGGCCATCGCGTCGATGTCGCTGACCTGGTAGGCCGAATGGATGTAACGGTTGGACGGACCCAGGGTCATCGCTAGCGTGTGGTGGTCGGCTGGGGTCTGCCCGCGATCGCAGCGGATGAAGCTCATGACCGGTCCGCGGTCGCGCCGCCCCGGGTAATAGAGGAAGTCGCTGACGATCATCCCGAGGTGATCGAGGTACCAGTTGAGTGCCTCAAGGTACTTGGTCGTCTGCACCACCAGATGCCCGAGCCGCTGTACCCGTGTCGGCTCGTGCGGCGGGCGTTGGGTGGTGTTGATCCGGTGGAGGTCGTGCCCAAAGTTGAATTGCTGCTGCGTTTGCGCTGGCAGGGCCTCGAGCTGGTGAGTGCCGTGCACTACGCGGACGGTCACACGGCTGGGATCGACCAGGTCGACCGCCACGCCGCCGAGTGACTGGGGCAGCGCGCGGACTCGGGCCCCGGTCGCCTCGGCCAGCCGCAGCACATCGGATTGGTCCTGTGCGGTGTATGCGGCTCCGACGAATCTCGACCGGGGACCTCGCTGGATCAGCACGCAGGGTGAGCCGGGATCGGTGCCGCGCAGATAGAGCTCGTCGGCCGTGCGAAGTGCGGCGCTAAAGCCGAATGCCCGCGAAAATGCCTCAGCCCGAACCAGATCCGGCTTCTCGAACTCCAACCAGGCAATGTCGTGAACTTTGATAATGGGGTCACGTGACCGCCCCGGATGCTCTCCCTTGCGAGCGCCCTGATCACTGTGCAGATCGTTGTGGGCGCCGACAAGATGGTCGCCCATCAATCCGCCTCCCGAAGTGGCAACCGCGCCTCGAAAAACTCGACCGCTCCGCTGCGCTCGAGTGTCAGGACGTCGAGGCCGAATTCGCGCAACCACGTCTCGATCTCGCCTGCGCGCGGCGTGTTCCCAAACACCCCGGCGCGACGCAATGTCGCGATCAGGGCGTCCTTGCGCAGACCGCGACCGGTGACGCACGACGTCCCCCGCACGGTTCCGCCGGGCCTGAGCACCCGGGTGAGCTCGCCCAGCGCCGCACGCGGGTCCGGCAGACAGTGCAGCCCGTTATAGGTCACGCACAGATCAAAGCTTGCATCGGCGAACTCAAGCGCAGTCACATCGGCTTCGACGAACTCGATGCAGTCCTGCACCTCTCGTCGACGCGCCTCTTCACGCGCCTGCTGGAGCATGTAGGGCGATATGTCGGCGGCGACGTAACGTATGCCCTGGCCGGGACGCAGACCGCGAAAGGCGAAGCCGCCCCCGCAGGGTATGTCGAGCACAGAGGTCCCCGCCGGGGCGTCTGCCAGTCGCTCGACGTCGGCGAACATGCGTCGCATGTCAGCGCCCCACATCGCCCAGGCGCCGACCGTTGCGACACTGTCGTGCTTAACGCCGGCGTCGTACATGGCTGCCATGAGACGCTCAGAGCGCCACCGCTCCGTGACATCGCTCATCTCTGGGAGCCGCCGTCCGGGAAGTCGGGCGCGTCCCACGGCATCGACGCCGAGACCCAGTGGGTCAGCTCCTGCTGGTCGTTGCTGTGCAAGTGTCGCGGTGGCGTCACGAACGTCGCGTAGGGCCGGCAGCGCATCAGCACCCGGCCTTCCTCCTTTGCGACAGCTTTGACGGCGGGGCGCAGCTCCGCTGGCACTGGCTGGCCCGACATGCGTTCAGCCACTGCCATCATCACGTCGATCAGAGTCTCGTCATCGTCGTCGATCACTGCGTTGCAATAGACCTGCAGGTAGGCGAACGGCCAAGTCTCGTCCAGTACGCAGAGGCTGACTTTGCCATTTCGGGCGACGGCTTTGGCCTTGGCCCGATCGGCCATGGTCGCCACCAGCAGGTCGTCGTTGTCGTCTGGGACGTAGTA
>JAVROZ010000002.1:0-3242 GCA_032162485.1 Mycobacterium sp. | reverse complement strand
AGACCGTCAAATCCTGTAGTTGGCGCAGCGCGGCCACGAACCGGTCCAACTCCTCAGGTGCGTCTTCAACCGGTCTGACGTCGGGGAATCCGCCTCGGGTTTCGCTTCCTGCGTCGGTCATCTGTGTCCCTTCAGCCCGGTGGCCTTTCAAGCCCGTGTCTCTTCATAGAACTGGGTGGCCCACTTTCGCAGCGCCATATAGCCTTTCGCATCGGCCTTGGACAACGCCGGGCGCTCGACGTACTTCTGATAGCGCCAGATCTCCAGATCGTCGAAAACGGTTGACAAAAACTGCTTTTCGATGAGTTCGCGTAGCTTGCCGTCGGGGACTGCGGCGGTGTCACCGGGGGTTCGTGGCCACCAGATCGAGTAGAACAAATCGGAGCATTCGTCATCGACCGGTGTACAGGTGAAGATCAGCCGGTGATTCTGCGCACCTTCGAAAACGCTGATCGCTCCGCCTAGACCGAACAAGTGACTGTGGAAGGCGCAACGCTAGGTCGTCGGGGTCGTCGCTACGCGCATCCGGCCAACCCGCGACGAACTGCCATTCCTGGTCGACGATCTTCCAATCCAGCACCCTCGGCGTCACCGTCGCATGGTGCACGTACTCGAAATGGGCGCTGTCGGGCGCGTTCTCCGCCACGATCTGCGGATGCACCGGCTCCCGCTGCGCGCGTCGGGAAAACTCCGGATACGCCCGGTAGTAGGCCGCCGGATCGATCTCGAACTGCGGGAACTTGCGAAAGATGTCCGGCATCTCCCACTGTGGCTCCGCGCCGTCCGGGTGATGCCACGCGAACACGCAGTCGTACTGCTCCCGAATCGGGAACACCCGCAGCGTCAGCGCCCGGTTGGGCCGGTCCGGCTGGTAGGGGATGTAGCGGTTGGTGCCGTCGGGGCCCCAGCGCCAACCGTGGAAGGGACATTGGATGCAGTCGCCGACCACCTTGCCGCCGTGCCCGATGTGCGCGCCGAGGTGCTTGCAGTGCGCTTCCAGTACGTGCAGCTCACCGGACTCGTCGCGGTAGGCGACCAGGTCTTCGCCGAAATACTGCAGGGGTCGGACCTCGCCAACGAGGAACTCGGGGGACCACCCGATCATGAACCACCCGGTGACCTTCCAGGTGAACGGGACTTTCACGTCGGTGCCTCTCGACCATCTGCTGATACTTAATCCATTACAGTATAGATTTCAGCAGAACGACAAAAGTTCTCGTCCACCGCGTTGAGGAGCCCCATGTCCGGCGAGGATGTAGTTGACGTAGTCGACGTCATCGTCATCGGCGCCGGATTCTCCGGCCTGTACATGCTGCACCGGCTGCGTCAGCTCGGGCTGCGGACCCGGGTGCTGGAGATGGCCGAGGACGTCGGTGGCACCTGGTTGGTCAACCGGTACCCGGGCGCGCGTTGCGACATCGAGAGCATCGAATATTCCTACAGCTTCTCCGAAGAGATTCAGCAGGAATGGGTTTGGACAGAATCCATGCCCGCCCAACCGGAAATCGAGGCTTACCTGAACTTCGTCGCCGACCGACTCGACCTGCGTCGCGGCATCGAGTTCAACACCAAGGTCGTCGCGATGAACTTCGCCGAGGACACGGTGACTTGGCAGGTGAGCACCGATGCCGGTCGGACTCTCACCGCGGCGTTCGTCGTTGCCGCCTCCGGGATCCTGTCCGTCCCGCTCGAGCCCGACATCGGTGGCATGGCCTCTTTCTCCGGAACGTCGCTCTACACCAGCCGCTGGCCCAAAGCAGGCTTGGATCTCACCGGAAAGCGTGTCGGCGTCATCGGCACCGGATCGACTGGGGTGCAACTCATCCCCGTGGTGGCCCGGGAGGCCGAACAGCTCTACGTGTTTCAGCGTTCGGCGCCCTACACCCTGCCGTGGCGGGTACACCGATTCGGGCCCGGGGAACTGGACGAGATGAAGGCCCGTTACGGCGAGATCCGTGCGGCCCAGCGAGACCATCCGATCGGGGCGGCGCGGCTGAGCGCCTTCTCGGTACTGCTCGAGATGCTCGCCAGCCCGCCAGTGAAGTCGGCCACCCGGGAGGAGCAACTGCGCGCCATCGAGGAGAAGGGCGTGCTAGGTGCACTGAACTGGAGTGACGTCTTCTTCGACATCGATGCCAACCGGATGGCGGCGAAGTTGTACGGCGAGGCGGTGGCCCGGATCGTGGACGACCCGCAGACGGCCGCCGCGATGGTGCCCGAGCACCCGTTTGCCTGCAAGCGGCCGATCATCGACCAGGGCTACTACGAAACATTCAACCGGGACAACGTCACCCTCGTCGACCTACGCAAGGACCCGATCGGTGCAGTGACTCCCACCGGCATCCGTACCGGGCGCAGCGAGTACGCACTCGACGTGATCATCTACGCCACCGGGTTCGATGCGATGACGGGGGCGTTGAGCCGCATCGATATTCGCGGCCGGGACGGACTGTCGCTCGGAGATTTCTGGGCCAGCGAAGGACCGCTGTCGCTGCTCGGATTGGCCGTTGCCGGGTTCCCGAACCTGTTCACGATCCAGGGCCCGGGCAGCCCGAGCGCGGCAACCAACTTCGTGGCGGCGCTCGAGCAACACGTGGAGTGGATCGGTGACTGCATCGCGTATCTGCGTGCCAACGGGATCCGTTCCATCGAGGCGCTGGACAGTGCGCAGCGGGAGTGGATCGAGCACGCCACCGCACTGGTGGCACCCACGGTGCTTGTCCACCCGACCTGCAACTCCTGGTACAACGGTGGCAATGTGCCCGGTAAGAAACGGATGTACATGGGCTACACCGGCGGAATTCCCGAATACCGACGACGCTGCGACGACATCGCGGCCACCGGTTACACCGGTTTCAAGCTAGGTAGGTGATTGGTCATGTCGTGGGCAAGACGCGGGCTAGGCATAAGCCGTGAGCTGGGCATGTTGCTGCCGCGCACGGTGAGTGGCTTCAGGGCGGAGTACGACGCGTCTAGCGGATTGATTCCGGTGGCGCCGCGCGGTGTGCGCCAGTTCGGTGAGATTTTCCTGGACGAGCTTGTGCTGACCGGCTTTTCGGTGCTCAATGCCGGGATACCCAAGACGGTGCGGACGCTAGACGGCTGCAGCGCGGCGGCCGAGGAATTGTCGGCGCTGGGTATCGACGGCGCGCATGCGGATCCGGCACCACTACAGGTGCGCGCTATCAAGCGGCGGCGTATCGCCGGACTGGCCTACGAAAGGATGACCTTCGAGCATGATC
>JAVROZ010000001.1:0-12633 GCA_032162485.1 Mycobacterium sp. | reverse complement strand
AATACCGTTGCTGTTTGTGCTCGGCAACCCAGCCCGAGGGGCATGCGGAGCAGTGATTTCAAAAAGTACCCGGTAGCAGTGGGGTCCGAAAATTTCGGGTCGTTCGATGGTTCGGCGACCGTCGGACTACGGGCCTGGCCCGGTGGGTTCACAGCTCACAGCGCATCTATAACCAGGGCCCAGCGTGCGGCTAGCAGCCAGGCGCAAAGATGAAGAATGAACTCAACCGTGAGCTGCCCAGACCAGAGAATCCCGACGGCCGATGCTCGGCGTCGTCGAATCCGCCTGATGCAAGTCGCATTTGCCGGAGCCGCAACAATCGCGACGCTCGCGCTCGTGGGCGGTGCGCGGTCCCATGCCGGCGCAACCGTTGCCGCACCTGGGCCGGCGCACAGCGTTGGCTATGGCGGCTTCGCCGCAGACGACCCGTCGAATCCCGGCTACACGCCACCGCCAGTGAACACGCAATCGCAGCCGGATCCGGGCTGGAATGCCGATCCGGGTTGGGATTTTCAGCCGTCGCCGTGAGTCAGCGGGTCAGGTCTTCGGCGCGCTGGGATGAACCCAGGCACGCCGCTACTGACAACCGAGTTGAACCTGACACTCGCCGTGATGTGATCCCCGATCTCCCGCATGGCATCGTCTGGGAGAGGCGCGATTTCGTAGTTTTCTTGGATGCGATGGGATTTCGTCGAGGTTGTCAGGAACGCGCTGCCGCGTTACAAGCTATGTCCGGCAGCCAATCGGTGCCGTCGAGCTCAGCATGGACGAAAGACCAAGAGAACAAAATCAATTCGACAAATCTTATAGGTGCACCCGCGCCTCGGCGTGTGCCTGATGAGCATCCCACCTATGGCAAATAGGCGGCTCGTCAACTAATTCCCATGAGTACTCCCGTGGCGGCCACTATTGGGCTTCTGCCTAATAAGTTCGCTTCTCGGACGGCAGCTTCGTAATTCGATGACGGCTGGTTCCGGAGCTGTTCTAACAGTCCTTGACCTGCGCGCCAGGCACCGGTAAGAATTTACTGCTCCGTACACTCTCGACGGTCCACGGGTTTGCTGAGCAACGGTTAGCAAAGGCATTCCGCACGGGGGTAGGCGATGCATCAATGTCTGGACAAATTCGCGCAGATGCTCGCCGTTGAACCATCGAGCGGTGACCGAAAACTTGATGTCGGGAAACATGCGGAACAGCTATGCCGAGGCGAGATGACCGCGGCCGTTGCCAGGTTCGCCAAGACCGGCGCATTCAGCCTAGGCACTCCGCCGGCCCCGGTAGCTTTGCCACCGTCAACTTCGATGCTGCGCACGGTACGTGGACTATGACCCAATCAATGTCGCCAGGTTGGTACCCGGACCCGTCCGGAGCCCCGGGTACCCGATTTTGGAACGGCAAGCATTGGACGGTTTCAATATTTCACGGGCAGCCGCCGCGGAAACGACTCGTGTGGCCGTGGCTTTTGGCCGCCGCGTTCATGTTGCTGGTGGGCGGCTACGGTGCGGTCGTCGCCTTCGGTCCCCTAGCCGCATGACGGATACCAACAGCGGGATGATCAACCCAGGGGCCGCTGCGAGTCACTGACAACCGTGCTGCCAGCTGTGCGGTTACGCCGGGTATCACGTTGCCGGACTGGATCGTTCAGGTTGGTCAGCCACGATTGAGGATGACCGACACCAATAGGCCAGCGCAGCCATCGGTGTGAGCGTGCGGTAGCTCTGCGGACTTTCCGATGCAATGCCTCCGAAACAGACCACACGTAACTTCGCGGAAGGGGTGGATCGGAGGTGGCAACGAATGGTTTCGACACCGACGAAAACGCATTGCCCGTACTGCTCCCTGCAGTGCGGGATCGTTCTCGATGCCGCGAATGGCCCGGTCGAGCTGTCGCCGCAAAGCGACTTCCCGACGAATCGTGGAGGACTGTGTGCGAAAGGTTGGACCGCCGCTGATCTGTTGGCCCATCCCGAGCGACTGACGCGTCCGCTCATTCGCGAGGAGCGCGGCTCTGCGCTGCGTCCGGCAACCTGGAACGAGGCATTGGAACGGGTCGTAACGAACTTTCAGCAGACGCAAGCGGCCCACGGCCGCGACGCCGTGGGATGTTTCGGAGGCGGCGGGTTGACCAACGAAAAGGCTTATCAATTAGGCAAGTTCGCACGAGTGGCGTTGCGCACGTCGGCGATCGACTACAACGGTCGGTTCTGCATGTCATCGGCAGCCGCGGCGACGAACCGTTCGTTGGGCATCGATCGCGGGTTGCCTTTTCCGCTTGCGGACGTCGCACACGCCGAAGTCATCATGATTGTCGGCGGCAACCCCGCCGATACGATGCCGCCGGCGATGCAATTTTTTGACGAGGGCAGGGCCCGCGGAGCGAAACACATCGTCGTAGATCCACGGCGCACCTCGACCGCCGACCGAGCCGACTTGCATCTTCAGCCTGTCCCCGGAACCGACCTGGCGCTTGCCAACGGCATCCTCAACATTCTTATTCGCGAGCGTCTTATCGACGAGAAATACATCGTCGAACGCACCGCAGGATTCGAGGCGGTGCGTCGCGCGGTGCGCCTGTACTGGCCGGATCGGGTCGAACGGATCACCGGTGTACCCGAGAATGACATTGTGGCCGCCGCGCGCATGCTGGCGGGCGGTCGCGCGATGATTCTGACCGCCCGCGGCGCCGAACAGCACAGCTGCGGAACCGACACCGTGCAGGCCCTCATCAATCTTGCGCTGGCGCTCGGCTTGCCGGGCCGTCCTTACAGTGGCTTTGCGACGATCACGGGTCAGGGCAACGGACAAGGCGGCCGCGAACATGGTCTGAAGTGCGACCAACTGCCGGGCTACCGCAAACTCGATGACCCGGGTGCGCGCGAACATGTTGCCCGGGTGTGGGGCATCGATCCCACTGACTTGCCGCCGGCTGGACGTTCGGCCTACGAAATGCTGGATGGGATAGGGACTCCCGGCGGGGTCCGCTCCTTGTGGGTTGTGGCGTCCAATGTCGTGGTGTCGGCACCGAACTCATCACACGTCCGTCAAAAGCTGAACGGTCTGGATTTCCTGGTGGTCTCAGACATTTTTCTGTCCGAGACCGCCGCGCTCGCCGATGTGGTGCTACCCACGACCCAGTGGGCCGAAGAGTCGGGAACAATGACCAACCTTGAAGGCCGGGTGATCCTGCGGCGCGCGGCTGTCGAGCCTCCAAAGGAGGTGCGCAGTGATCTCGATGTGATGGCCGATCTGGCGAAGCGCATGGGTGTGCAGGGGTTTTCGGCCGATTCACAGGAGGTATTCGACGAGCTGACCCGCGCCAGCGCCGGCGGCAAAGCCGACTATCGCGGCATCAGCTACGACCGGATTGCGGCTCAGGACGGGGTCTTCTGGCCCTGTCCCTCACCCGAATACCCCGACACTTCCCGAATGTTCCTCGAGGATTTCCCTACGCCGGACCGGCGGGCGCATTTTCATGCCGTTGAACACCGCACGCCGGCGGAATTACCTGATGACGAATTTCCCTATTACCTCACTACTGGTCGCCTATTGGGGCAGTACCAATCCGGAACGCAGACAAGGCGGGTCAGCAAGCTTGTCCAAGCCGAGCCCGAGCCAGTGATCGAGATGCACCCCACGCTCGCCCGACGACTCGGCGCGCGCGGCGGTGACAAAATACGGCTGCGGACGCGCCGCGGCGAGGTTGTGATGATCGCGCGCACCGTCAGCGGTATCCGTCCTGACACCGTGTTCGCCCCGTTCCACTGGGGTGATGCGGCCTGCATCAACCGGTTGACCAATCCCGAGCTTGACCCACATTCGCGCATGCCGTCGTTCAAGGTCTGTGCGGTCGCCGTGACCCGCGCCGAAACCCGCGACGATGCGGTCGCGCCACCGAATTCAGGGGAGGAGAACTGACGTATGGGTGATGACAGCACGCCTAGATTTCTACAGGGAGCATTCACCTTTGATGGAAAGGGTTACGAATCGCCGTCCCTATTGGACGCGTCCTTGCGCTATGTGGTCCCCGCGGGGTCGATCACGCAGCCTGTCTATTTTCGCGGCGGAAACAGCACGGCCGAGCTGGTCACCGTCGTCGTGATGCGCGACGGCGCCCCGATGCGTTACTTCCCCATCGGGGCCAAGGACGCTGTGCATGTACCGCTGCGGGTTGTCGAAGAACTGATCGCCGACACGGTCCTCGAGGTGTTCATCGCGGCACCCGATGGACTGAGCGGCACGGTCTTCGTCGACCTCGGTCTCGTGGAAATTTGAGTGTGCGGAGGAGGTTTCATGACTGCACTGGCTGAACCCGTAACAAACGGCCACAAAGCGAGCGCGCTGGCCAAACTGGTGGTGGTCGGCAACGGCATGGCAGGCGCACGCGCATTAGAGGAGATTCTGGCCCGCGGCGGCGCGGATCACTTCGAGATCACCGTCTTCGGCGACGAACCGTACGGCAACTACAACCGAATCTTGCTGTCCCACGTCCTGGCCGGGGAAGACGACGCCGGCGAGATCTACCTCAACCCGCTGGATTGGTACGCCGAGAATGACATCGACCTGCGGGCCGGGGTGCGGGTGGTGCGGGTCGACCCCTTCGCGCACCGGGTGCACGCCGACGACGGCACGACCATGCGCTACGACAAGCTGATCTTGGCGACCGGTAGCAGGTCGTTCTTCCCACCGGTCGACGGCATCTGGCAGGACAAAAGGACTTTGGCCCCAGGGGTGTTCGGGTTCCGCAGCCTTGACGACTGCGCGGCCATGATCGAATTCGCCGACGGCAAAAGTAGAGCCGCTGTCGTCGGTGGCGGACTGCTGGGCTTGGAGGCCGCGCGTGGACTACAGAATCGGGGACTGCAGGTAGGTGTCGTACAGGGCGGACCCACCTTGATGAACGCTCAGCTCGACGACCAGGCCAGCACCATCCTGCGGCGATTGGTGGAAGCCCTGGGCATCGAGGTGCACACCGGCAAGAGGACCACTCGGATGCTCACCGAAGGAGGTTTTCCAGCAGCGGTCGAGTTCGCCGACGGGACGCAATTGCCTTGCGACATGCTGGTACTGGCCGCCGGCATTCGGCCCAACGTCGGGTTGGCGCAACGTGCCGGCCTGACCGTGGAACGCGCGATTGTCGTCGACGACCAAATGCGGTCGGTTGACGATGACGACATCTACGTAGTGGGCGAGTGCGCGCAGCACCGCGGACAGGTCTACGGCCTTGTTGCCCCGCTGTGGGAACAGTGCATAGTGCTCGCCGAGCATGTCACCGGCACCAACCTCTCTGCCGCATACCATGGTTCACGCACAGCGACCAAACTGAAGGTCGCCGGTGTCGATGTGGCAGCGATGGGATTGAAGTGCCCGGAACGCGACGACGATGAATTCGTGCAGTATTCAGAGCCCAAGCACGGCGTATACAAGACCGTCGTGGTTCGCGACGACAAACTGGTCGGTGCCACCCTGGTCGGTGACGTCAGCAAAGTCGCGTTCTTGATGCAGGCGTTCGACCGCGGGCTCCCGCTGCCACCGGACCGGGTGTCGCTCATGTTCGACATCGGCACACCGGAAATTGCCACCGGCACGGCCGAGCTGGCGAACGATGCGCAGGTCTGCAACTGCAACGGAGTGAGCAAAGCCGCGATCGTGAGCTGCGTCCAGGGTGGCCAGACGTCGGTCGCCGGGGTAATGGCGGCAACACGTGCCGGTAAGGGGTGTGGTTCCTGCAAAGAGCTGGTAGGCCAGATTGTGGACTGGGCCGCTACCGAGTCCGGGGCAGCGTTAGTGGAAGACCCACAAGCGAATTGGTATGTGCCCGGGGTTCCCTACGAGAAGCCTGAATTGATGCGGTTGATCCGCGAGCTTGAGCTGCATTCGGTGTCGTCGGTGTTCGCCGCGCTGGCCGCAGATGGGCGCGAGGACGCGAACTCAAAGATGGCGTTGTCGTCGCTGTTGGAGATGATGTGGGGCGATGAGTTCGTCGACGAGCGCGACGGCCGGTTCATCAATGACCGGGTGCATGCCAACATCCAGCGAGACGGCACGTTCTCGGTGGTGCCGCAGATCAAGGGTGGCGTGACCAACGCCGATCAATTGCGCAAGATCGCCGACGTCGCCGACAGGTACGAGATCCCGATGATCAAGATCACCGGCGGCCAGCGCATCGACCTCCTCGGAGTGCGCAAACAAGATCTCCCGGCGGTGTGGACCGACCTCGGCATGCCGTCCGGTTATGCGTATGGCAAGAGCTTTCGCACGGTGAAAACTTGTGTCGGAAGCGAATTTTGCCGCTACGGGCTTGGTGACTCAACGGCTTTGGGCATCGCAATCGAGGATCGGTATCAGGGCCTTGCCAGTCCGGCAAAGATGAAACTGGCCGTGACAGGGTGCCCGCGCAACTGTGCCGAGGCGTTGTGCAAGGACCTCGGTGTGGTCGCCATCGAGGGCGGACAGTGGCAGATCTATGTCGGCGGCGCGGCGGGCGCCCATGTGCGCAAAGGCGATCTGCTGGCAACTGTCGACACCCCCGACGAGGTCATCGCGCTGACCGGCCGGTTCTTGCAGTATTACCGGGAAAATGCCAAGTGGCTCGAGCGCACTTATAGCTTCGTACCGCGATTGGGGATCGAGCAGATCCGCGCGATCGTGGTCGAGGACAGCCAGGGCATCGGTGCTGACCTGGACGCGCGGATGCAGAAATCGGTTGACTCATACCGGGATCCTTGGCGTGAGAGCCAAAAGCCGGATGCGGCAATGCAATTCCAGCCCTCCCTGCCGCTGATCCCGCTGCCCCAGGTACCGGTCCGATGAACGAGATCACGCTCGGGCCGGTAGCAGACATCCCGGTGGGGCAGGGCCGTGCTTACGCCGTCGAAGGCCGTCAGATCGCCGTGTTCCGGCTCCGCGACGGATCGCTGCGGGCGCTGGACGCGGTATGCCCGCACCGCGGTGGTCCGCTGGCCGACGGGTTGACCGACGCCGACGTCGTCGTGTGCCCGCTGCACAGCTTCACCTACGACCTGAAGAGCGGGACCGAGGTCGCCCATGGTGGCGTGGGAGTCTCCGCCTATCAGGTACGCGCGGACGACGCCGGGACACTCCATTTGCTCCTGGACGGAGCAGCTCACCAGCAGCGCAACGGCGCGCTTTCCCGAACAACCTGAGCGAGCCCAAGGAGGGCAACTATGACCGTTCAGCCCGCAACGCTCACCCCGGCGCCGCCTGCGGCAAAACGTCGCGTCCGGCACCTTTCCGGTTGGAATGCCGAAGATCTTCCTGCGTGGCAGAACGGCGGCAGCAAAATCGCGCGCCGCAACCTGATCTGGTCCATTGTGGCCGAGCACATCGGCTTCTCGGTGTGGTCCATCTGGTCGGTGATGGTGCTGTTCATGCCGCAGAACCTCTACCACATCGACGCGGCAGGCAAGTTTTACCTGGTAGCCGTTCCAACCCTGGTGGGTGGCGTGTTGCGTCTGCCCTACACGACCGCAGTGGCGCGTTTCGGTGGACGCAACTGGACCATCGTGAGCGCGCTGCTGCTGGTCATCCCACTGACGCTGACGTGGTGGTTCATGGTTCACCCCGGCGCTTCCTACACGACCTGCGTCATCGTGGCCGCCTTCGCCGGGTTCGGTGGCGGCAACTTCGCCTCATCGATGACTAACATCAACGCCTTCTTCCCAGTGCGCCTCAAAGGCTGGGCGCTAGGGCTTAACGCCGGTGGCGGCAACATCGGCGTGCCGGTCATCCAATTGGTCGGCCTGTTGGTCATCGCCACCGCAAGCAACCGATCCCCGCAAATTGTGTGCGCCAGCTATCTGGTGCTCGTCGGGATCGCCGCGCTGGGCGCCGCGCTGTTCATGGACAACCTCGATGACCAGAAGTCCAACGGCGCTGCCATGCTGGCGGTACTGAAGTTCGCCGATTCCTGGCTCATCTCGTTTCTCTACATCGGCACCTTCGGGTCATTCATCGGGTACAGCTTCGCTTTCGGCCAGGTGCTACAGATCAACTATCTGTCGACCCCTGGCACCAGCGCGGCCGCCGCCGCATTGCACGCATCTCAAATCGCCTTCCTGGGCCCGCTGTTGGGGTCGATCAGCCGTCCGATCGGCGGCTGGCTTGCCGACCGGATAGGCGGCGCGAGGATCACCATGTGGTGCTTCGTCGCGATGGCGATGGCGACCGGGATTCTGGTCACTGCCGGCACCCGGGCCGACGTCCACCCCGGCAAGATCGGGTCTGGGATCATGCTGTCCTACGTGTCCGGTTTCATCCTGCTGTTCCTGATCTCCGGTGTGGGCAACGGATCGGTCTACAAAATGATCCCGTCGATTTTTGCCGCGAAATCGCTTGCGCTGAAGGGTGATTCGTCGGAAACCGCGGGCTGGGAACGGGCGATGTCAGGTGCGTTGATTGGCATTGCCGGCGCGATCGGCGCCCTGGGTGGCGTCGGCATCAACGTCATCCTGCACGCGTCCTACGCCGGGCCCGCCAAGTCGGCGACATCGGCGTTCTGGGTCTTTCTCGCGTTCTACCTGGTGTGCACTGTGGTGACCTGGGCGGCCTACGTCCGTCGGCGAGGCATCACCTCACTCGCCTGAGTCCCCTTCGCCGCAGCGCTGCAACTGGTCATCGGAGAGGTCCTTTATCCCCTGCTGGACGACGTCTGACCGTCCTTATCTAGGGCCGTAAAAAGACGTCGTTGAGCGTCACAGTTCGCAGCCTGCGTGCTCGGATGATGTCTACGAGCTGCCCGTAAACGTGGGTGATCGGCGGATGGTTGAGATGGCCGATCACGATGTTCTGCGGGCCGAAGGACTCGTACGCCGTCTTCACAATCTGGCCTTCGGTAAGCAGTAGCGAATCCCTTAGGTCGCCGCACCACAGCGTGGGCACGTGATAGCCCAGGTCAGCGGCTACTGCATTGACCGCGGCATTGTGATGGCCGAATGGCGGCCGAAAAAAGGGAGCGCCGTCCACACCGTACGTATTCCGCAGAAATGCGGCGGTGGCACCGAGTTCCTCGGCGATTTGGCTCGGTGAGAGTCTCGTCAAATCTGGATGCGTCCAGGTGTGGTTGCCCAATTGAATCTGTCCCGATTCGACCAGAGGCCGAAGCAAGGCGGCATTCTCGGTCCATGAGCGATAGGAACCGGTAACGAAGTACGTGAGCCGCACACCGGTGTCCTTGGCGAATTGGGTATAAAGGCGCACCACATCGGTGTTGGCACCGTCATCCACCGTCCACGCCAACAGATCACCCTGGCCGGGCAGCTTTTTCAGCACACCGCCGCCCGGTAGCCGTACCCGTAGTTTTGGGTCTGGGGGCGGTAATAACGCCGGCAGTGCCGGTGTAACCGGACTCGGTGCGGATCCGAGAACATCGCCCCGCGCCAAACGCTCCTCGGGTTCGCCACAAACCCACGAGATCCCGGTGACCGCCACCGTTGCGGCCACCGCGACCAGAAACCGCCGCCGGTCGGCTTCGCCCACGTATGTTCCTAAAGTTAGCGCTACATGAAAAGCCCTGAAAGCCTTCAATAGCACTGAAAGACAATCAGGTCTGGACAGGCTAAGCCGATCGGCACAACGGTCCCGGTGTATCCGGTGCAGTGTCTGTACGTCGGTATCAACTTGTGACGTCCCACGATCCGGTGGGCGCCAGCCTGCGGGGTGTCACTTAGCCGGCCCGACGTACGCTCGTGCTGTGCCCACCCCGGCGATCCTGCGCAGCCTGCCGTTGGTCGACGAGATCCTCGAGTCTCACCGCCACCGTGCCCACGGCGATGTCGACGGCTACGACGCTTACAAAGCGCACGTGTACCGCGTCGTGAACTTCGCCTACGCGCTCGGTCCGTCCGATCCCGTCAGCGAAGACAAGCTCGCGATCGCTGCCGCGTTTCACGACCTGGCCGCGTTCAGCACGCTGGACTACCTGGTGCCCTCGATCCAGGCGCAGGACGCATGGCTGCGAAAGACCTTGCGGGACAATTGGTCCGACGAGCTGGCGCTCCTGATCGCCGAACACCATCGGCTGTCCAGATACGGCCCGAACCGACCCCACGCACCGCTGGTGGAGGCCTTTCGGCGGGCCGACCTCGTCGACGTCAGTCAGGGCATGATCCGATTCGGTCTCCCGAGTTCCTACGTCAAGGAAGTACGTGCCGCCTTTGACGCCCGTGTTTTCTTCAAACGGGTGATCCCATCTGGGACCCTGCGGGCAGTCCGAAAGCTGCAGCAGCCCGGGTTTCTGCGTCCGGGCAACGCACTGGTCCGGTCCGGCCACGGCGGGACTGATCGCTGAGGATGGACAGTCGAACCGGTGATTCAATCGCGCGGTTGGGCAGCGATGATCCGAGGTTAACTGGACTTTCTCGGTCCGGCGCCATCCATGATTCGGGCGGCCACCGCATCAAGAACCCTTCGCGGTGACAGGCGACCGATGATCCGAAGGGCTTTCGCGTCCATGCCGACGGTATAGAAGTGCTTCGGCTTGGGATCGGTCAATGCCTTGAGATAGGCCTGCGCGACTGCTTCGGGTTCTTTTCCGGAGCCGGCCATCCCGGCTACCAACCGATCGAGATTGGCCAGCATGTCGCCGTACAGATCAATCGCTTCGGGCGGTAGTTTGGCGCGGGCCGCGGCGTTTGCCTCTTCTGCCGAGAGTGTCATCCGTGACTTGATGAGGCCTGGGTCGAGCAGGATCACCCGGACGCCGAAGTGGCCGACCTCCGCCCTGAGTTGACGGGTGAGGAGTTCAAGCGCGTACTTCGCCGCGGGATAGGTGCTGAGCAACGGCATGTTGACCAGCGTCGAACCCGAGGTCACGTTGATGATCCGACCCCTCGCCGTGCGCAACAGCGGGAGGAAAGCCTGTGCGCAGAAGATGCTTCCGTAGAAGTTGGTGTCGACCGGTTTGGTGAGTTCGTCCATCGGCGCGAACTCGAGCGGTCCAGCGCCACCGACGCCTGCGTTGCATACGAGTCCGTCGAGTCCATGTGTGTGACAGTGCTCGCTGATTTGTGCAGCCGCGGCGAACACCTGATCGCGGTCTGTGACATCAGCCAAGAAGGCTTTCAATGGGCCATCGGCTTCGGCTTCGAGACTGTCGGCGTCGGTTTGCTTGCGGACGACTGCGAAGACCTGCCAACCGCAACGGTCCAGTAGCAGGGCGGCTGCTCGACCGACTCCGGCCGAACAGCCGGTGATAACAACAGTTTTCATTCGCGCTACTCCACCAGGCATGCCGCGGCCCGCAAGCGAATCGTCTGAAGGACCGGGTCGGCGGCTATCGATTGTTGATTTCCCTTGCTGCGGCTTTCACACGCGCAGTTAGACATCGGCAACCAGCAGATCAGCTAGTGCCACACCCAAGTTATGCAGGTTGGTTTTTAACGAGTAGGTGCTGTCGACCCGCCAGTTGACGATCGCACCGGTCAGGGCGCCGACAATGATGTCTGCGACGATCTGTGGATCGTGGTGCGTATGCAATTCCCGGCGGGCCAGCCCGTCTTTGACGAGTTCGACGAATGTGTCGTGAAATGGCGAGCCTCGATGCGCGCTGTGATCGGCCGCGGTCAGCATCTCTCCGATCATCTCGCGGTAGGTGTCACCCGAGTCGGCCAATGTTGAGGCGATGTCATCGAAGATGGCAACGAGCCGCTGCGGTATGGGGACGGTGGTTCTGGCGAACACCACGTCGTGCAGGTTGACCAGTCTGCGCTCTGCCAGCGCTCGAATCATGTCCTGCCGGGTGGCGAAGTGGTTGAAGAACGTGCGGCCGGCAATATCGGCGCGTTCACATATCTGGTCGATCTTCGTTGCCGAAACGCCTTGGCTCAGAAACAATTCGAACGCCGAAGTCAAGATGCGTTCGCGCACTTCGGCTTTTCGCCGCTCGGCCCTGTTCACCGTGTGCCTAGCTTGCGGGGGTCAGGTCTGGATCGCTGCGTTGGGCGAGGCGCCACAGCGGGAGAACGACCGCGGGGTCACACTCCTCGTCGACGATCCATTTGCACATCCGCCGGATCGGCTCTATCGCATCTTGCGGCATAGCTATGGCAACGCTACACGCATAGCCCAGGCTGGTGAGGCGCTGTGCACCGAAGAGCGGAAGCGTATCGCGCAGTAAGTGTTTGAGGGCCTCGGGGTAGATACCGATGGTTTGGGTGTAGGCGTTGACCGCACGAGTGACTTGGTCGATTCGTTCGACTGGCACGATATTCGCCACGCGGCCCGACAGCATAGGTGAGTAGTCGACGGGTTCATCGAACTGCGATACGACGATTGCACCCTCACGGTGTTCGCCCCCGAAAACCCGGTAGAAATCGTCGGCCATGCGCGAAGAGTCCAGATGTTCGAACAGATCCCGACTGGGGTACAGCGGCGGGGTGCTGATGAATGACGGTAACGTCACGAGTTCGCGATAAATCATCTCGCCGAGCCTGTTAGCGTTTGCCAGGCCGGCATCGTCAGTGCCCGACAGGACGTATATGACGCGAGCGTTGGCGCAGCCCTCCTGGTTGGCGACGCCGATGTCGACGGCCGCGCGGGCCGCGACGTCGCGCATTGTGGCCTCGTCGGCGAACGCTTCTGCACCGATGATGGTCGCGCTGCGCTTGGGGTCCAATG